>CAZHSS010000025.1:0-5854 GCA_964535205.1 uncultured Verrucomicrobiota bacterium | reverse complement strand
TCCACCGTGAAATTGGTGAAGAACATCGTTCCGCCGTTCCCGTCATCCCCCGCGATGTCGCCGTCCCACCCCACCCAGCCGTTGCCCGCCACCCGCATGTTTTCCACCCGCCAGTCTGTCAGACGCCCGGCCTGAATCCCCGTGTTCGCCAGCCCGTGGATGTCGAGGTCGTGCAGATGCACGTTCGCCGAGTCCTCGGCATAGATGCCCCTCGGACACCAGTCGCCATAGGGATACACATCCCGCTCGCAGGGGATGCTCCCGCTGTGGTTTTCCACACATCCCAGATGATCGGTCAGCTCGAGACAGCCGATTTCCACGTTGGTGGACCCGATCAGATTCAGGATCGTGAAGGCCCGTTCGGTGCCCCACAGCTCGGACTTGTTCGTGCAGCCGCTTTCCCAGCCCGCTCCCAGGACCCGCGTGGGCACCGCCGGCGACGGCCCGCTCGGAATCGGCGGCATATAGCAGTCCCACGGGTAGTCGCTGGAACAGGCGTCCGCCCCCGGCGCGCCGTGCCCCATCCGGTAGCTGCCGGGACCGATGATCAGGGTGTCGCCGCCCGCGATCCGAGGCGTCCCGCCCGGCGGCAGCGCCCGGAAGGGGTGATCCCACGCGCAAGGCTGGTTGGTGCCCGATCCCGGATAGGGCGCATCCGCCCGGCCGGTGCACTGGTCCGGCGTGCCGCCGTCCACCCGCACGTACCACGTCGTGCCCACCGCCGACGCCTCCTGCACCAGGATGCCGATGGTCTCGGAATCGCTCCCTCCCCGGCCGTCCTCCACCCAAAACTCCACCCCGCCCCAGTACCCCGTCTGCTCCGCCCCCGGCGTCCAGGTAAACACCCGCGCGGCAAAACCGGCGCCCGGCGGCAGGTTGGACGCCGTGCAGGTCAGCGCGTCCTCGTCGGGATCGGTCGCGCTCACCGTGAACTGCAGCGTTTGCCCCGTCCACGCCACCTGGTCCCCGATGGCCCCCAGCAGCGGCGGCTCGTTGGTCGGCACTTCCCTCACCACGATCTGCGCCGTGTCGGTCGCCGACAGCGAGTCGTCATCCGTCACCGTCAGATCCACGAGGTTCGTGCCCAGCGGAAACGCCGCCTGCGTAATCTCCCCCGTCGCCACCGCCACCCCTCCGGTGCGCCAGATCCAGGTCTGGATGGTTCCGTCCAGATCGCTCGACCCCGATCCGTCCAGCGTCGCCCATTCCCACCCGTTTGTGTCGCTGTCGGTCAGCATCTGATCTGTTCCTGCCTCCGCCGTGGGTGCAATCTGCCCGGGGACCTCGTACACCACGACCAGCTGCGGACGGTTCGAGGCCATCGGCGTGTCGTGGGCATGCAGGCGGCCACGCAGGGTGTTGTCGGCTTCGGCCACGACCAGCCAGCCGAGATTGTTCGACGGCGCTCCCACGAAATCCGCGACGTCCTCCGTCACGTTCAACTCCAGCCACTCCGCGGTCCCCGCCGGGTGCCAAACCCGCACCCCGGAACCCGCCACGTCCAGCACCGTGCCGCCGGCCGCCGTCCACGCCGTTCCCGGCCGTTTGTATCCCGCGCATCCCATGGCGGTGGCCGGATCGGCATCGCCGTAATCGTTTTCCGTTGCGTTGGTGTTGGCCTGCCACCTCCCCGTCCCGTCCGGATCTCCCAGGCGCCGCACCGCGAAATAGCCGGACGTCTCTTCGAATTCATCCGGCTCGAACCAAATCCGCAGCGTCGCGGCGGTCACCGCGGCATAGGCGGGAATCGCCGACACATCGAACCAGATCAATCCAGCCCCTTCGCTGTCTGACCAGCGCGGATCCCATTCCGCATCCGCGCCCAGCGATTGCATGCCGAACGAATACCCCGTCAGCGACCGCAGCGTGGAATCCAGGCACGCCTCGTAACCCGGCACCGGCGACACGCCCCGCTGGAACACGCTGGTGGCCAGAACCCCCTGCCCGGCCGCCGTCCCGATCCCTGTCAGCCAACCGCAGACCAACCATCTCCAGATCCCTGGGTTTGCGTGCATGCGGCCTCCTGTTGACCAAGCAAACCGGAGTTTAGCATCCTTCGGCCTTTCCTGCCAAGCACGCCGGCACGCCCCTTCTCCCCGCTTTGCAACCGGCGGGCGGGAATGCCACAAAAAAAGCCCCGGGAACCCCGGGGCCTGGGCGAGCGTCCGCCCGCCTAACCGGCCTGGATGGCCACCCGCTGGCGACGGGCCTGTTCCTCCGCGCGCTTCGGCGCCGTGAAGGTCAGCACGCCCTTCCGGAACTGCGCCTTGGCCTGGTCGGCCTCCACGCCGGCCGGCAGCTCGATGGCGCGGTGGAACGCGCCCCAGCTCTGCTCGCGGCGGAACCAGTTCCGGCCTTTTCCCTCCTGCTCGGCCTTCTTCTCGCCGCGAAGGGTCAGCACGCCGTCCTGCAGCTCCACCGTGATGTCGTTCTCGTCCATCCCGGGCAGCTCGGCCGTCACCTTCACCTCCGTGTCCGTCTCGGCCACGTCCACGCGCGGCACAAACGCCCCCGGCGCCCACCCGGGCCCGTCAGAGCGTTCGGCCGGCAGCATGTCGCCGAAGAAGTCGTCGAACAGACGGTTCATCTGCCGCTGGAAATCCCGGTAGGGATCCGCCTCTTCCTGCCGTACAGGCAGGGGCTTGCGTCCGAACCGGGGAACCATGTCCTTGATGCTCATGTGGTCGCCTCCTTCCTGTGTGTGAGGATCCATTTCGTCCTCAGCCCGTCACCTGGATCCGGCGGGCCTTCACTTCCTCCTTCTTGGGAATCCGCACGGACAGCACTCCGTTGCGCACCCGCGCCTGGATGCCGTTGACATCCACCGAATCCGGCAGGGTGAAATCCCGGCGGTAGCGGCCGCAGCCGAATTCCTGCCCCAGCGGCTCATGACCCTCGGGCTTTTCCGGACAGCTCCAGCCTTCGATCGTCAGCACCCGGTTCTGCACCGTGGCTTCCACCGATTTTTCATCCGCCCCCGGCATGTCCGCGACGACCTCGAAATGATCCGCCGTCTCGCGGATGTCCACGCGGGGCACGAAGACGGCTTCGCTCTCCGGCGACGGCACGGACGCTTCTCTCTGAATGTTCTGTGTTTCGCTCATGGTCTTTCCTCCTCTTGCGCCTCAGGCCGGTTCAATGACGATCTTCCGCGGTTTTTCCTCTTCGGACCGCGGAATCCGGATCCGGAGAATGCCGTTCTTGAACGTGGCCTTCACGGCGCCGGTGTCGGCCCGGAAGGGCAGCTGCAGCGTCCGCTGGAACTCTCCTGCGGGACGCTCGCGCCGCAGAACCGTCTCGCCCTCGGCCGGTTCCGGGACATTGACCTTCCCGCGCAGCGACAGCTCATCGCCCACCACGGAAATGTCCACCTCCGCCGGGTCTACGCCCGGCAGTTCCGCATCCAGCGTCAGCCCTTCCTCCGACGTCCAGGCGTTCAACGGCGGATACGACGTGCGGCTCCGGCGGCCCGGCCGGGCTTCCGGCGCCGACAGCAACCGGTTCATGTCCGACTGCAGCGACTCGAGTTCTTCAAACAGGGTCCACGGATTCGGGGGACCTGCGGTGACGAATTCAAACATGGCTTCTGCTCTCCTTTCTATTTCGTTATGGCTTCCAATCGCCATTTCCACCATTAAGAGAGCATTCCTCATGCCAATCTGGATTCTTATGGATCCAACGACAGATATAAATCTATTTTACTATCTCTTATTCATTGTGTTATGTATATTATGACCGATGGAAGCCATACAGAAAACCGGACAAAAGTCAAGCCAATATGAGTCAATTTGTCTTGTTTTCATCCTCTCGGATGTGTCATGTTGTCTCGCGTATGACGCATCGTATGCCCTAGCCACCGACCGGCAAGCAAAACGCGGCACCCCGGCCTATGGCCGAAATGCCGCTCGCCCACCCCACTCGAAGCCGCTTTATGCCTTCAGCACCTTGCTCAGCAGGCCGACCACGTCGCCCCCCGCCTTGGTCTTGACGAAATCCAGCACGACTGGAACGAATTTACCGATCATTCCAGGATCCAGGTTCAGCTTGGAAAACCCGCCCGCCAGCGAGGCCAGCGAAGCCATCCCCCCGGCCTTTCCTCCAAGCGACCCCATGAGACTGCCGATCAGCTTGGACGCGCCGCCCTCGGCCGGCGCCTTCTGAATCAGCTCCGCCACGCCGGGAAGCGCACCGGTCACCTTGGAAAAATCCCCGCCCAGTTTTTCCTTCGCAAGTTTGAAGAGCAGCCCGGCGCCGCCGCCGGCCTGGCTTTCGTTGATCCCAAGTTGGCCAACCAGCTGGGCAATCAGTTCGTTCATGACGGGTATCCTTTCCAAACGCCGCAAAGCGGCGGGGGTCGAGTGACAGTTGAGACCACCGGCATCATGCCATGCCGGCCCCCGCGGAACAAGTCCCCGGTTCTTCTCACGCCTGTCCGCGATCCGCGATCCGGGCGATCCGGGTGGGGGCGTCGGGCACTTCAACATGACAGGGCGGGTCGGGTTGTCCGGGGCCGGAACGCCCTCCTCACGGCCTTTGGTGCGTCTGCCGGCTCAGAAGCCGGCTCTAAAACTCGCCCCGGATCTCCACCTGTTCCACATAACCGCGCAGCACGTCGGCCAGCCGGTGCAGGGTGGCCGACGAGGTCTCTTTCATGGCTCGACAGGCGGGGTCCGGCAGATCGTCGTGCGGCACGAATCCCTGCAGGACATGCCGCCGGGCGCCGCGCACCCACTCGCCGATGGCCCGCATCCGCTCCTCGCTGTGCCAAGCTTCGATCACCGTCGTCCGGAATTCGTAACCGGCGGATCGTTCCCGAATCAATTCCATGGACCGGGTCAAAGCCTCGATGCGGCCGAATCCCGTCCGTTCCCCGTACTCTTCCGGCGCGAATTTCACGTCCATCGCCACGTAATCCACCCGCGGCAGCAGCTCCTCGAGCACCTCCGGTCTGGATCCGTTGGTATCGAGCTTGACCGCAACCCCCCAGCCCTTCAGCCGGTCCACCAGCTCGAATATCCCCGGGTGCAGCGTCGGCTCCCCGCCCGTCACCACCATGCTCTGCACCCAGTTCTCCCGGAATTTCCGGCAGGTCGCCTCGACGTCCGCCCAGGAAAGTCCCTCCATCACCACCCGCCCCATCAGATTGGCGTTGTGGCAGAATCCGCACCGGAAATTGCATCCCGACAGAAAACATACCGCGGCCATCCGCCCCGGATAATCCACCATCGAGGGATTCTGCAGAATGCCGAAAACGGGGGAATTGTCGGTCGCCGCATTCATCTCAAACGCGGGACGAGGGCGTCCCGCCTCCATTCAAATCCCGGACTGGTTGGAGCCGGGACGACCCCGTCCCGGGGCTGTTCACCATGCCCCCCCGGCTGCTCCGTTCCTCGTTCATTGTTCTGCGTTCTGCGCTTCCCCTCACAGTCCCCTGGCCTGCTGGAGCACGGCTTCAATCATCCGGGGCGTGATCAAACCGCGCCCCGCGTCGGTGTAATCGGTCTGCAACCCCACCCACGTGTAGAGCGCGCTGCTCCCGCCCGGGGCGTCCGGGGCGCCGGGCGCCGGATTCGGCACCGGCTTCTGAATTCCTGTGGCCGGGTCGGCCTTGGTCACGTAAAACCCCGGCACCCGCTGCGGATTCAGGCACTCGGCCTCGCAGAACTCCACCAGGCCGGACTCCGTCTCCAGGTCGTGATAGACCTTCTCGAAGTCGGCCCAGGCCTCGTCCTGCAGCAGATCGTCCAGCCGCCCGTTGAGCGTGTGGCACTTCGCGCAGCCCGGCTTGCCAAACACGTGAATCTGATACGTCTTGGACATGTCAGGCCTCCACCGCTTCGAGTTCAGCCTCCGC
>CAZHSS010000024.1:0-12634 GCA_964535205.1 uncultured Verrucomicrobiota bacterium | reverse complement strand
GGCGGCGCGGCAATTGGCGCCGGGGTGATCACGGTGGCCGGCGGGGGCGCGGCCAGGGGGGCGGGAATCGAGGCCGAGGCAGCGCCGGGGGTGGCATGCAAATGCGTCCCGGGAGGCGCTCCCCATGCGCGCGACACCATCGGAATGGGCGCGACCGGCGCCGGCGGCACGGCCGGTGCCGCCACTTGCGTAGGGGCCTGGATCAAGGGCGCGCCCATTTCGACCTTGGCCCGGTTCACCAGCGCCAGGTAGTTGAGAATGCCCTGGGCAATGCCCTGCGCCACCGTTTCGCGGTACGACGGCGTCGCCAGCTTCTGGGCTTCCTGCGCATTCGTCAGGAAGCCGCACTCCACCAGCGCCGCCGGCATCGCCGAATTCTTCAGCACATGGAAACGCGCCCGCTTCAGGCCGCGGTCCTCCGCCCGGGTGATCCCCACCACCGACCGTTGAATCTGATGCGCCAGCACCATGTTCGAATGGTTGAAGCGGTTGTTCGGGACTGCCGGGTACCGGCCGGCCAGCCGCGGATCGGCCGTGGGCGGGTACTGTTCCACCGGCGTGATGAAGGTTTCCACCCCCTGCACGCTGCGCGTGCCGGTGGCATTCAGATGGATGCTGACAAATACGTCCCCGGCGCCGCGCGCCGCCAGAAACGGCCGATCCTGCAGCGTCCAGAAGCGATCGGTGTCGCGGGTCATCACCACCCGCACCCCGTTGGCGCGAAGGTGCGCCCGGACGCGCAGGGCGATGTCGAGCACGAGGTCTTTCTCCTGCAGGCCGCTGGCGATGGCTCCGGGATCCTTTCCGCCGTGCCCCGGATCCAGCACGACGGTCCGCGTGGCCCGCGCCCCGAGATAGGCCGACGGGCGCACCAGGGGATCCACGGCGCACTGTGCATCCGCATCGCTGATGCACCACTGGCCGCGCAGTTTGATTGCCGGCGCATGCAGCCACGTCTTGCTGCCGTTGAGAAAGGCGTCGCGGCCGTCCATCGTGAACTGCAGGCTGACATACTGCCCGCGGATCAGCAGCGTCTTGCCGCCGGGTTCGGTCAGGGGCAGTCCGTACATGGCCGCCAGATCCTTCAGCGGGACATACCGCTTGCCCGCGTAGGGCACGGTCCGGAGCGCCCGCACCTGCGCAAACGCCATCGCCGGCAGGATCAGGCCTACCACCAGAGCCCAGCGCAGTCGATGTCGGATGGAACGCTTCAAAACCATGAAGGGGCGACTTTACGGCATTCCGGTTTCGAACGCAATCCTTCCATCCGGACGGGCGGGGTCAGATCAGGGCTGCGTCAAGAAAGATGTTTTCAGAACAGTCCGGCTCGGCAGGTCCCGACCTCTTGGAGAGTCGGGATCGCCCTAGCATTTCCGGGAAAGGGCGGATGGGTAGGGCGAATCGTCCCCGATGAGCCGCTTTCTTAACGCAGCCCCGTGACTCAGATGCGCTCGCCGTCGGGGCGATGGGCATCCGCGTGCCGTTGCGCGGCGGTCGGCGAGGCCGTGGCATAGCAATACACGCAGCCATGCGGACAAGTGCCGTAGCGGCCGATGTCCTTGCTGGCCAGGCACCCGCAGGCCCGGCGCTGACCCCGATCCTTGCGGGCCTGCGGGGAAGACAGAAACGCCATCAAGTCCGCATCCTCCGGCCACAGACGTGCCATCAGATCGCCATCCACGCAGCGGCCATGGGCCACGCCGAATTCGGAAAGATCCGCGGCTTCTGCGCACGTGACCAGCTCCAGTCCGAAGGCCCGATTGATTTCCGCGATTCCGCTTGCCAGATCGAGTTGCTCCTGCCCGCTCGGTTCGCGCGCCCCGATCCCCATCCGGGCCAGTCGCCGCCGGACGGCCGGATAGCGTTCGATGTCAGCAAAACTGATCACCAGGCGGCGCGTGAACGGAGCCAGTTTCGCCGCCAGCCGCCGCGCCCGCTCCAGCACATCCCCCACCCCCAGGCGGTCCGTCAGCAGCAGCGGATCCAGCCGCCAGATCACGCGCTCCGGGCCCAGGCGCATTGCCAGCCGCCGGAAGAGCCGGATACGATCCGCCAGCGGCGGCAGCCCCGGCTCCAGGCCCTCTGCTTCATAGTCGTTCAGCGTGTACTGCACAACAGAATGCAGTCCGCGGCGATCCAGTTCGCGCAGGTGCGGCCAGAGCGCCGCCGGATGCTTCGACCAGAACACAATGACGCGAACCCGGGCCGTCGAAACCCGCTGAACCTGTGAAGGCCGGAACGGATTCACCCACGGAAAGAAGCCCGCCCGCAGCCGGTTCATGAACCAGTCGGCGTAGCACGCCGGAATATCCGTGGCGCGGCTGGCCGACAGCACCACCGGCTCGACGACGCTCACGGGCGGATCAGTCGCCGCCACGGCCGCCACCCGGAAACAGATGCCGCTTGCCGCCGCCGCCGGGCGGATCGAACATGAAATGCGGAATCGCGTAGCCCGACACCTGCCCGCAAAGCGCATGCAGGATCGCCCGTCCCCGGGCCACGGTGGAGCGCAGATGGCCCGTGCCCGCCGCCAGATCGCCCTGGTGCAGATAATACGGCTTCACGCCCAGGCGCAGCAGCCCCTCATTCAGCCGCCGCATCGTTTCGACATCGTCATTGATGCCCCGCAGCAGCACGGTCTGGTTCATCAGCGGCAGCCCGGCATCCAGCAGGCGCCCGCAGGCCTCCGCGGCGCGCGGCGTCAGCTCCGACGGATGCGTAAAATGCAGGCTCAGCCAGAGAGGGCGCACGGACCGGAGCAGGCGCGCCAGCGCCGGAGTGATCCGCTGGGGCAGCACGGCCGGGGTCTTGGTGCCGATGCGAATCAGGTCCACGTGCGGAATCGCCCGCAGCGCCCGCAGCAGTCGTTCCAGCCGCGCTTCGGACATCACCAACGGATCGCCGCCCGACACCAGCACGTCGCGCACCTCCGGATGGCGGCGCAGCCAGTCCAGCGCCCGCCCGGAATCCAGCGTCGCCGCGCCGGGCCGGCCGCCCGGCGCCGGCGCGGTGCGCGCACGTGTGCAATAGCGGCAAAAGCAGGCGCAGTCGGCCGTGGCCAGCAGCAGGGCCTTGTGCGGATAGGAGCGGATCAGGCCGGGCGACACCTGGTGCGCCTCTTCGCCCAGCGGATCGCGCCGCTCGCTTTTCCCCGTACGGGCTTCGCGCACATCCGGCAGCACGGTGCGCCGCAGGGGCCCGCCGGGCGCCTCCCGGGACAGCAGTCCCAGCAGGTACGGCGTCACCGCCAGCGGCATCCGCCATGCCTCCGGCGCGGCCAGCGCCCGGCGCTCGCCCGCCGACAGCTCCAGCATCCGTTCCAGCCCGGCCCCCGAGCGGATGCGATGGCGCAGCTGCCAGCGCCAGTCCGCCCAGTCCGAAGCCGTCGCCCCGGGAAAGGCCCGGCGGCGAAAGGCGCGTTCCTGGGCGGTATCGGATGTGGAGAACGGGGACATGCCACGCCGATATTGCCAAAGACTCCCCTTCCGGTAAACTCCAGGTGTGCAAAAGAAACTCGTATTCGATCAAACCACGGCCCTGGATCCCCTGCCCGGCGCGCCCGGCGCGCCCGGCGGCGATCCGGGAACGGACGCCTCGATCCTGCGTGATCTGGCGCCCGCGACGCCCGCGCTGGTCGGCACCGGCAGCCGCCAGCTGGTCGCCAATTACCGCGCCATCCTGGCCGCCCGCGCCATCTACTATCCCGTCGCCTACCGCTTTCCCCGCGAACTCGGCCGCGGACGCCAGGGCATTGTGTTTCTCGGCCTGCGGCAGGGCGCGCGCGGATGCGTCACGCGCCACGCCATCAAGCTGTTCGATCCCGGCATCTACGCCAACGCCAAGAAATACTGGACCGACATGGGCCGCATCGCCGCCCAGACATCCAAGCTCCAGCTCGTCAAGAATCCCGCTCTCGTCGTCCCGGAAATCTACGAGGAAAGCAACGGCATCGGTTACCTTCAGATGGAGGTCGTCAACGGCATCTCCCTGCGCGAGCTCCTCGACGGCACCCATCTGGAGCAGGCCCGCGCCCGCTCCAGCGATGAAGACTGGCGGCGGCTCACCGACGTGGTGTTCCGCCTCGAGAACGGCCGGATCATGATCCAGCCCGGCATCGCGCTCTATATTCTTCGCCAGGTGCTGCGCGGACTGGAAACCCTCCACGAAATGGGCTTCGTGCATGCCGACGTCAAGCCAGCCAACATCATGATCGACCGCCTCGGCTACGTGAAGCTGATTGACTACGGCCGCGCCATGCTCTGCGACGAGAAAATGACCCTCCTGCTGGGCACGCCCGCCTACATGGCCCCGGAAATCCACCAGGAGCGCATCGCCCGCCCCCGGTCCGACCTCTATAGCCTGGGACTTGTCGGTCTGGAAATGCTCCGGGGCGAGCGCCTGTTCAACGCCGACACCCCCCTCACCGAAGCCGATCTGCTCCAGGCCAAGCGGGATCTCCCGAACCGCCTGTTCGACATGCTCCCCGACCATGTCCGCCACAACGCCCCCTTCCTGCAGCTGCTGCGGCGCCTGCTCGACCCCGATCCGGCCAACCGATTCGCCTCCGCCGAAGAGGCCGAAGTCGGCCCCGCCGGCCTCGCCATGCTGCACAAGCAGCTCACCCTCGCCGGCAAGGACACCGAATACGGCCGCGAACTCGAAGGCTACCTGTCCCGCATCGTCAATCCCCTCGGCCCTATGTAAGCGTGCCGCAGACGCTTTCCCACCGTTCTGCGCCGAGGCATGCCGTGGCGCGAGCATACTCAATGTTTGCAAACATTGATTATGGCCCGGCAGAAATAATCCGGATTTTCCACGCTATGGAAAATTTTCCGGCGGGTTTTCCACGCTATGGAATCCGGCAGCCGCCGGACCACGCCGTGGAAAATCCGGATTTGCGCGGCGGGCTTCAGTCCCGGGCGGCAGCCAACAGATCGGCCAGGGTGACACGGCCTTCGTAGAGGGCCTTGCCGACAATCGCACCGGCGAGGTTGGGGCGATTCAGCGCCCGGAGACGGCGGATGTCGTCGGCCGATGAAATGCCGCCCGAGGCGATGACCTGGCAGGCCGGCCCGACGGCGTCGCACAGTTCGGCGTTACCGTCCACATTCGGCCCGCGCAGCATGCCGTCGGTGGCGGTATCGGTATAGATGATTGTGCGCACGCCCGCGCCGGCGGCCCGCCGGGCCAGTTCAACCGCCGTGGTGCGGGAAGTCTCCGTCCATCCCTTCACCTGCACCCAGCCGTCGCGGGCGTCAATGCCAACGGCCAGGCGATCGCCATGTTTCGCCGCCAGCGCCGTCAGTTCCTCCATCCGTTCCAGCGCGCGGGTACCTAGGATGGCGCGGCGGACGCCCTGCGCCAGCAGCGCCTCCAGGTCCGCATCGGTGCGCAGCCCCCCGCCGCATTCCACCGGAATCCCCGCCGCCGACGCCATGCGGCCGATTACATCCAGATGGACGGGATGTCCCTGGAAGGCGCCGTCGAGATCCACCACATGTAGCCACGCGGCGCCCTGCCGGGCCCACTCCCGGGCCTGCGCCGCCGGATCCTCGCCGTACACCGTCTCGTCGTCCGCGCGCCCCTGCCGGAGCCGCACACACCGCCCGCCCTTCAAGTCCACCGCCGGCAGTATCGTCAGCTCAGCCATCGTTCCGCTCCTCGCTCCAGTCCGTGAAATTCCGCAGCATCCGGAGGCCCGCCTGCTGGCTTTTTTCCGGATGGAACTGCACCGCCGCCGTCCGCCCCCGCCAGACCGCCGAGGCATATTCCACCCCGTACTCCGTCCGCCCGGCGTCCCACTCGCCCGCTTGGGGCAGGTAGTAGGAATGGACGAAATAGAAATAGGTGCCGTCGGGAATGCCCCGGAACAGCGGGCAGTCGCGCCCCGGCGCCCGCCGCACCCGATTCCAGCCGATCTGCGGCACTTTGCGATCCGCCGAGGCCTCAAATTTCACCACCGCCTCCGGAATGACGCCCAAGCCCGCCGCGCCGGGCGATTCCTCGCTCGACGCGCACAGCATCTGCAACCCCAGGCAGATGCCCAGCAACGGGCGGTCCGCCGCCATCCATTCGCGCAGCGGCTCGACGAATCCGCTTCGCTCCAGGTTGGTCATGCCATCCCCGAACGCCCCCACCCCCGGCAGGATCAGCGCCCGGCACGACGCCATCGCCTCCGGCCGGTCCAGCACGCGGCAGGGCACGTCCAGATAGCGCAGCGCATGGGTCACGCTGCCCAGATTCCCCATGCCGTAGTCTATCACGCCGATCATCGCATCCCGTCCGTTCCGGTTGCCGCCGGTTTCCGCCGACCGGCGGCTACAGCACGCCTTTACTCGACGGCACGCCCTTGACCCGCGGATCGCGGCGGCAGGCCGCCTTCAGTGCGCGTGCCAGGCCCTTGAACACCGACTCATAGGCGTGGTGCGCATCGCGGCCGTAAAACTGGCGGATGTGCAGATTCATCCGGGATTGCGTCACGAATGCCCGCAGGAATTCGCCCAGCAGCGACAGTTCGAAATCCAGGATTTTTTTCTTCTTGGTCGCCATGTCGAAGACCAGGAAGGGGCGCCCACCCAGATCCAGCGCCACGCGGCTGAGCGTTTCGTCCATCGGCATCAGGCTGAATCCATAGCGCTCGATGCCCTTGCGGTCGCCCAGCGCCTGGTTCAGCGCGTCGCCCAGCGCCAGGCCGACATCCTCCACCGTGTGGTGATAATCCACCGCCAGATCCCCCTTCGCCCGGATCGTCAGATCCATCAGCGAATGCTTCGCCACCAGCTCCAGCATGTGATTGAAAAACGGCAGGCCGGTCTCGATGGCGGATCGCCCGCTTCCGTCCACGTCCAGTTCCACGCGGATCTGCGTCTCGCGCGTGTTCCGCACCACGATGGCCTTGCGTTTCTTCATGATGCCCGCAGGATACCCGCCCGCCCCCCGCCGCGCAACGGATTTCCATGACCCCATTTCGCTTGCGAATCCCCCTCGCCGCACCGTATATTGAAACGACAAGGCTTCGCCCTTGCGGAAAGAGCAGGCAACCATGGCGCTGATTAATTTTGACTGTCCGGAATGCGGCCACAATCTCGAGGTGGATGAGCGGGGGGCGGGATTCATCGTCAAGTGCCCCGAATGCGGAAACCCGCTGCAGATCCCCGATCTGCCCCCCGCCCGCCGCCGGACCCGCCTGGCGTCCGTCGCCTTCGTGTTCGTCACGCTGATCGTCCTGTTCGCCGCGACGGCCTGGTTCGCCCGCCAGACCCGCTCGCTCCGCGAGGATCTCGCGGATCAGCAGGCCGCCTTCATCGAATTCCAGGAGGGCGCACAGGCCGCCGCCCTCGGTCAGGAGGCCGAAATCGCCCGCCTGCAAACGGCCGTCGCCGAGGCCCGCCGCGAGGCCTCGGACGCGCTGGTCCAGGCCTCCCTCGACGCCATGGACGAAGCCGAATCGCTCGCCCGCGAACTGGACCAGTCCACCCGGACCCATCTCGACAACAGCCCCGCCGCCCGAACCACCCTGCTGCGCGAGCACATGAACCAGGTGGTCGAAGCCGCAAAAAACAGCCTGCCCGCCGCCCCCGTCCTGACCGATGTCGGCCCCGGCCGCGGCATCCAGGGCCGCCAGATCGTCTTCCCGGTGCTGCCCGGCCCGGAAGGCCAGCCCCTCCGGGAAAACGCCGAAATCACCGCCGTGGAGGACGACAAGGTCTCCGTGCGTTTTGCCGGCGGCAGCGCCACCTATTCCCTCCAGGAACTCCATCCCGGCGTCGCCGCCTACCTGCCCGTGGACCGCCTGCTGGTCCTGCCCCGCAAGCAGTGGGCAGGCGAAGTTCTCCGCGTCCACCAGATGCAGAGTGCCCGGCGCGATGAACGCCTGGCCCAGCTGCGCCAGGCCATCGAATCGCGCCTGCCCCCCGAATAAGGAGCTCTGCCGGTGACGTCTGCCTCCATCGAAGCCGCCATCCGCACGCGCATGGCCGGCGACGGCGCGCCGCCGCTGGTCGTGGAAGCATTCCTGCGGAATGTCCGGCGATGGACCGAAGGCGATCTCGGCGTGATTTCCGGCGCGGCGCTGGGCGAACTCGGCGACCTGCCCCGGCTGGACGAACTGGACGAAGCCGATACCGTCGCCGAAGACGCCATCCGCCAGACCGTTGTCCTCAAGCTCAACGGCGGTCTCGGCACCAGCATGGGCCTCGAGCAGGCCAAATCCCTCATCGTCGCCAAAAACGGCCTGACCTTCCTCGACATCATCGTCCGGCAGATCGAATTCCTGCGCCAGCGCTGCCGCGCCCCCCTCCCCTTGCTGCTGATGAACAGCTTTTCCACCGATGCCGATTCGCTCGCCGCCATCGCCCGGGGCCGGCCCGGCTTCGGCAATCCCGGCGGCCTGCCGCTGTCGTTCTCCCAGCACCGCGTGCCCAAGCTCGATCCCGCCACCCGTATCCCCGTGCGCTGGCCCGAGAACCCCTCGCTGGAATGGTGCCCCCCCGGCCATGCCGACATCTATCACGCCCTCCAGACCACCGGACTGCTCGACCGCCTGCTGGCCGACGGTTTCCGCTACGCGTTCGTTTCCAACGCCGACAACCTCGGCGCCCTGCTCCACATGGGCATTCTCGGCCACATCGCCCGGCGCGGCACACCTTTCCTGATGGAAGTCACGGCCCGCACCGAAAGCGACCGCAAGGGCGGCCATCTCGCCCGCGACAAGGCCAGCGGGCGCCTGCTCCTGCGCGAATCCGCCCAGTGCCCCGAAGAGGAAACCGCCGATTTCCAGGACATCCGCACATACCGCCTGTTCAACACCAACAACCTCTGGCTGAACCTCGAGGCGCTGCGCGACATGCTGCGCGACGCCGACGGCCTACCCGAACTGCCGCTGATCGTCAACCGCAAGACCGTGGATCCCACCCGGCCCGACTCCCCCGCCGTGGTCCAGCTCGAATCCGCCATGGGCTCCGCCATCGCCTGCTTCGACGGCGCCGATGCGCTCGTCGTGCCCCGTTTCCGCTTCGCCCCCGTCAAGACCACCAACGATCTGCTCGCCATCCGTTCCGACCTCTATACCCTCGGCGCGGAACACCAGGTCGCCCTGCATCCCCGCCGCTTCGGCCCGCCGCCGGACATTCAGCTCGATCCCCGCTTCTACAAGAACATCGCCGCGTTTGAAGAGCGCTTCGCCAAGGGCGCGCCCTCCCTGCTGCACTGCGATTCCCTGCGCATCGAAGGCGACATCCATTTCGGCACCGGCATCCGCATCGAAGGCGACGTGCATTTGCACAATCCCACCGACACCCCGGCGCACATCGCCGACGGCATGCGCATCCATACCCCCGTCGGCCGCTAGCCCCCCCGCCCCCATGCGTCCTCCCCGCAAAGCCTTCGTCCTGGCCGCCGGCCTCGGCACCCGCCTGCGCCCCCTGACGCTGGAAACCCCCAAACCGATGCTGCCCCTCTGGGACCGCCCCATGCTCGCGCGCACCCTCGACATGCTTGCCGCCTGGGGCGTCCGCGACGTACTCGTCAATCTGCATCACGCCCCGGACCCCATCGTCCGCTATCTCGCCTCCCAGCCCTTTCCCTCGCTGCGCATCAGCGCGGTGTTTGAGCCGGTCATCCTGGGTACCGGCGGTGCCCTGCGCAACGCCCGCTGGTTTCTCGACCAGCCCTTCTGGCTGCTGAATGCCGATGTCGTCGCCGATCTTGATCCGCGCCCTCTGCTCCAGGCCTGGGAGCGGCTGCGCCCCCTCGCCGCCTGCTGGCTCACCGAAGACGCCGGCCCCCGCACCATCCGCTGCCGGCGCGGATTCATCCAGGACTTCCACGATCCCCGCAAAGGACACGCCACCTTCTGCGGGCTGCATCTGCTCGACCCGCGCATTCTCCCCTTCATTGCGCCCGACGGATTCGACACCATCATCGCCGCCTACCAGCGCGCGCGGCGCAAACACCACCGAATCGCCGGGGTATTCGTCCCCGGTTCGTTCTGGGCGGACATCGGCACGCCCGGGCAGTATGTGCAGGCCCACCGCGACACCGCCCGGCGGCTCGGCCATGCCGGCGACTCCTTCACCCTGCCCGCCGCCGCCGTGCTCACCTCCCGCGAGCGTTGCGTGCTTCCCGCGCACCGGCCGCTTCCGCCCGACTCTCCTGTCGAAGTTCTGCCGCCGCGAGGCTCCGCCCGCGAATTTTTCCGTCTGCCACCAGACCCGATGTGCCCGCCGGGTCATCCGCGCGCCGTCCCGGCGATGCTGGTGCGCTGGTCGCCCGACCGGCCGGACAACCGGCTCTATGCCCGCCACGCGCGGTTTCTGGATGCGCTGGGCCTGTCGGTTCCCCGCCTGATGCTGGAGGCTCCGCGCGAGCGGCTGCTGCTCATGGAAGACCTCGGACCCGCCACCCTGGAGACCCGCCTGCCGCACATGGCCCCGGCGGAAATCCTCCGGACCTATCGGCGGCTGCTGACCATCACCCTGCAGTTGCATACCCAAGGCCTTCCTGCGGCCCGCAAAGTCCGTCTGCCGCTCATGCCCGCCTTCGGTCCGGACCTCTACCGATGGGAGCACGACTATTTCATCCGACATGTGCTTCTGAACCGCCTGCACGCCTCCTCCCGCACGGTTGCCGCCGTTGCCGCGGAACTGCACACCGTCGCCGGCGAGCTGGCTGCGTCGCCGCAGGCGCTGATCCACCGCGACTGGCAGTCGAGCAATGTCCTGTTCCGCGGCGCGCAGCCGGTCATGATTGACTACCAGGGCATGCGCCGCGGCCCCGCCGCCTATGATCTCGCCAGCCTCCTGTGCGACCCCTACGCCGACTTGTCCGCCCCGCTCCAGCACCGCCTGCTGCGGGAGTACGCGCGGCGCCATCCGCAGGGCAGCGCCATTCTCGCGGTGTTTCCCGCCGCCGCCATCCAGCGCCTCTGCCAGGCTCTCGGCGCCTATGCCAACCTGTCGCGCAAGGCCGGCATGGAATCCTTCGCCCGCCACATCCCCGCCGCCGCCCGCCAGCTCCTGCGCGCACTGAACGCCCGGCCGCTGTCCGCCCTGGCCGGCGCCGCCCGGCGGCTTGGCGGGTAATCGTCTCTTGCCGTTGCGTCCCGGCCTTCGTCGTGCCACTATCCCCGCTATGTCTGGCGCAACCTCAACCAATTCCGTCCCGGTCCGCCGTCTGTGGATTCTCGAAGACCAGCCCGAAGCCGCCGAGGTCCGCGACTTCATCGTCTCGGGCCGCTGGCGCGAGACCGGCGCCTTTGCCCGCCTCCCCACGCGCAACCCCCGCTACGAAGTCTATTCCCTGGTGCTGCCGGCCTCCCAAACGGCCTGCATCCTGAAGATCGCCGCCGCCGCCCCCGCGAGTCACCGCTCCGCCCGCCGCCTGAACACCCTGGCATCCCACCTGCTGCGCGACCCCTCCCGGCGGGCGTTTCTCGGCGCCCGCCGCCTGGCGAAGGCCGGCGTGCCCACCTATCGCCCCCTGGCCTGCTGGCAGGCCCGGCGCGCCTCCCGCTGGCACGACAGCTTTCTGCTCTACGCCCAGATCCCCGCCCGCTTCACCCTCCGCCACTACCTGCTCGAAACCGCCGGCCTGCCGCCGGAGGAAAACGCCCGCGCCCTGCAGCACTTCTCCCGCCAGCTGGCCGATGTCATCGCCGCCATGCACCGCCAGGGGCTCCGTCACGACGATCTCGCCTGCGGCAACTTTCTGATCGCCGACAACGGGGACATCCACCTGATTGACACCGACCACGTCCACCGCGCCCGGCTGCGGTTCCCCCGGTTTCTGAAGCGGTTCTTCGACCTCGATGACCTGCGCCGACTCGATCTGCCCGAATCTCTTCGCCGCGATTTCCTGCGCTGCTATCTCGGCGGCCGCGATTCCCCCTTCTGGTGGCAGGTCCATCGGTTCTGGCGCTCGGGCGCCCGCCACCCCCTGCGCTGGCTCCGGCGCCGCCTGCGCCTGAGCCCCCCCTCCCTGCGACCGTCCGGCCTATAGCGTCTCGTAGGTGGTCGGCTTGAAATTGTCGTCGACCGTCCAAACCGCCGCCCGGCACTGCGTCACCCGAAACACCAGCAGCAGCTCGATTCCGTACGTCTCGATCCACGATTGCATGAACGGACGGGCCGAAACGATTTCCTTCTTCAACGCCTCGTCTTCCAGCAATTCCGCCACTCCCGACACCCGCACCTGCACATCGGAATCGTTAAAACACACCTCGACCGGCGCCCCGGTCTGGACCTGCCTCGCCAGCGCTTTGCTGGTCCCCGTATGGAAAATCAAGCCGGATTCATCCGCCCGATACATGAACATGCCGCGCACGCGCGGATGGCCATCCTCCAGCGTCGCCAGATGACAGACCGGATTGCGGTTCAGGAATTGCAGGACTTCATCGCGGGTCACGGGAACCTCCGAATTCATGCCAGCGCCCTCCAGCACCAGACCAGGCAGCCCGCCAGGATCGGCGCCGCCAGAATCGCCTGCCACATTCGCTGGGGCTCGCGGTGCAGACGCCGCCGGCTGCCGCCGGTCTTCTCCTGCAGCACCGCCAGCAGTGCCACCTTGGCCATGCCGTTGAGCCACAGAAACAGCAGCAGCGAAACCACCGCCGTCATCCGCCAGCCCTGGTCCACTT
>CAZHSS010000023.1:0-12745 GCA_964535205.1 uncultured Verrucomicrobiota bacterium | reverse complement strand
GGCTATCTGACGGCGGAGGCCGACGCCGCTGCGCTGTCCGCTGTCGCCGCCGTCTCCGGTCGCGTGGACGTTGTCGAGTCCTGGGGCGATCACGGCGAGGCGGGCTACCTGACAGCGGAGTCCGATCCTGCCTGGTCCGCCTGGGAACCGGAGGCTCACGTCCCCATCGTCTGCTCCGGTGGCTATTATTTTCCGGACTACTTCACCCTGGATCCAAAACCAACAGCCGTTTCGTTCACTTCTTACGGCTCAACCCAGGAGTACAATTCGGTCGTTTTCCAGTGGCGGACGTTTTCGGCGGAGTCCGGGTTCGCCCTCGAACCGGACATCTCGCGTCAGGAGGACTGGGATGAGGAGGTTGCCTACTCCGGGCTCGTCAACCTGGCGATCACGCCGAATGGCGAGTCGTCTGTCGCCTCCTGGCTCCCCGGCGCCACAACCGGGACGGTCGGCTCTTTTGTGGCGAGCCTTGGCAACTTTTCCAGGCTTGTCGAAGTGACCTACACCGCCAGCGAATCGGCGCCATCCAGCAATGCCTACTGGCTTGCCGACCTGCCCGGAAGCCTTCGAGAGAACATAAACTCCAACACGCTGGCCGCGGCGTCGGCCCCCGGCGTCGAGTCCAACCTGTACAACGCCGACGCCTACTCCACGACTAGCTTTTTCCGCAACGCTGCCTGCTGGGCCGCAGACTTCGACCTGACTTGCGCCAGCCCCTGGAACAGCTATAGCGGACGGTATCGTGCGGGCACCCTTGTCACCTCGCAGCACGTCGCCTACGCGGTCCACTACACCGCACCCACCGGCACCGTCTTTCGCTTTGTCGATGCCACCAACGGCGTCCACGACCGGACGCTGGTGGATCAGCGGCTCCTGGCCTACGACATCGCCATCGGACTCCTGGACGAGCCGCTGGGCGCGGAGATCACCCCGGCCAAGGTGCTCGGAATGGATCAGATCAGCTACCTTCGCGGTCGCTACGGGCTGCGCGATGCGCCCGGCCTGCGCCTGGTCTATCTCGACAAGTACGAATCCGCCTGGCTGGCCGGATCGTCGCTGATGGAAACCGTGAGCGGGCACCGGTGGGAGAGCCCCTATGCCTACTTCTCCGGAAAAACGAACCTGCCCTATTCACGAGAACGGGCGGTCGGCGGTGACTCCGGAAACCCCATTTTCATGATCGTTGGCGGAGAGACGACTCTCCTTTCGACGTTCTACTCACCGACCAGCGGACCATTTCTGCCCTACAGCCGCACCGCCATCGAGGCCGCCATTGCCGACATGGGCGGCTCTGTCCACACCAACCTGACCGCCCCGGACCTCTCCGCATGGGAGAATTTCGACGCCGGACAGGATCTGCCGGACTTCTAGCCATGATTTGCCGCGCCCAAAACAAAAAAAATCCACCCAGCCTGCCGAGGACGCTCGGGCCTGCGCGGTCGGACGGCCGGGCAAAAAAGGAAGGAAATCCTTTGGTTAGCCGTATTCAAAAGACCTCGCCGGCTCCGCTGTCAGATGCCGAGGCTGTCAGCGGGCTGGCACATTTGTGGAGCCGGGAGGAATTGGCCAAACACTTCCGCATGTCGGAGTTGATGGTCGGCATCAGGCTTCGCGCGCGGGGAGTCAGCCCGGCAGGAAAACTTGCGGGCCGATGCCGACGCAGGCGATACGGCTACCGCTTTGAGGATGCATCTGCTGCGCTGGCCCCGTATTCTGTTGTGCATGAAAATGTGGAGCGTCTGTGGGGGCAGGAAGAACTCGCGGAGCACTTCAAGCTGTCGCGCTCGACCGTATGGCTAAAACTCAAAGAACACGGAATCATGCCAGCAGGAAACCGCCTGACGCGATCTGCTTCAGCGAAAAAGCCGCGGATTCGTTCCTGTTACAGGTTTGAGGAGGCCGCTGCCGTTCTCGCTTCGCCGGAAAAAACAGTAATTCCCCCGCCGCCCGCAAACTTGGATGAGTGGACTCCGCAGCCGTCGTTCGCATTGCAGGGCATGGCTAATCAGAAAAATTTCAAGCACTGCATTTTTACGCGGCTTCCTTGCGGTCTGGCCTCAACATGCGAGGCGATTGAGCTGTACGACGTTAAGGATGCGCGTTTGGCCGCAGCGGAAATGTGCGAAAATTACGGCGCGGCTGGCTACGACAAACCCTTAGCGCGTTGCCAGATTTGCAAGCATTTCCAAACGCCTGGATGCACATTCGACTGCTTTCGCGTCGCTCACAAAAAATTCATCCGCGAATCTTTTGCCCCCGTTGACCAGCGCCAAGACGCCAAAAAGGTGGAAACAATATGAACCGCACGACAAACATCATCGCCGCCATCGGCATCCTTCTTGCCTTTGCCGCACCGGCATTGGCCATCACCGGGACCGTCGAGCGCATCATCATCCAGGCAGCCACCAACGAAGAACTCGACGAAACAGTGCTTGAGCCCGGCCTGCTGGTCTACCGCGTGGACGATCCCAAAGACGTGAGGATCGGAGACGGCATGACCGCCGGGGGAATCAGCCTCTGGAACTACCTCGCCCTGACCAACCCGCCTTCGCCTTACGACCGCGATCTAGACATGGCGGGGCACGCAATCGAGCTGAACAGCCACTATAGACTCGTCGCGGAAGGCGGATACCTGTCCATCTACCACATCGGGACCAATCCGGTTTTCCGCCTGGTGGGCAGTGAGTCCGCCGGAACGCTCGGCATTTTGGAAAGCGTGACCGTCGGGACCAACATCGTCATCACCGTCCAGCACGTCGAGGGAGACGCCCCGCCCGTTCTCGAAGGCGCAACCGACATCAGCGACCCCGTATGGACGCCGGTGGAGTATGATCTCGATCGGCTGTCCAGCGTCACCGTTACGCTGACCTTCCCGCAGCCAGAGACCGGTGTATTCACCTACTACCGCGTTTCCACGTCCGTATCCGATCCCATGGCGAATTTCCTTGTCCCCCTGCTGGTGGACGGCGAACCGGTGCTGACAGCCGAAACCGATCCTGCCTGGACCGCGGCATCGGGCTCCGTTGTCTATGCGACGACGCCCGGCTACACCGCCGCCGTCGAGCAGGCCGCCACCGCATTCGGCTGGGGCGACCACGGCGAGGCGGGCTACCTCACCGCGGAGTCCGACGCCGCTGCGCTGTCCGCTGTCGCCGCCGTCTCCGGTCGCGTGGACACGGTCGAGTCCTGGGGCGACCACGCGGAGGCTGGCTACCTCACGAGTTTTTGGACAAACAACGTCGATGCCAATGACACCGAGATAGCCAACCTAAATACTTTGGGCGTTGCCTTCATAACAGGTCCTGGAAGCATGGGCAGAAGCATCTTTCCGTATGATGGAGAGTTTGGTGGCGCATGGAATTTTGTCACCGACGAGCCCACGGTGAAAGGCTCGCGCATCATCCGCCATTCGACGCTGACGCCATGTCGTTTCTTCGCGCCTGGCGGCGTCCTGACGTTTGACCACGGTGCGACGCTTCCGCACACGCTCTCGACGGACTCCAACCTCGTCACGCGCACCAACCGACATGGTCACACACGTATGGTCATCACGACGACCAACGACTACCAGCGGTCGAGCGGCTACATCGACATTTACGGCGGCACCAACCTGCTGGCAACCGTTAACCCGGCCTGCGACGGCTCGGCATACACGTCGGATTATCCGTGGGCCGAGGGCGGCATGACGATCACGCTGTCCCTCCGCGAGCTTCCAGGCGCGCCGGGAGTTACGTCCGCCCCGCCTGTCATCACCTCGCTGGATGTGTACAACATGGCCGATACCGGCCTCGTGAGCCGAGCCATGATCGACACTCAAAACCAGATCATCGGGGGCGACTATCCATCAACCGGACGCCAGTGGGCGAACAAGGACTACGCCGATGACGTTGCGGACGCCGCCCTCGCCGCGGCGAACGCCGAAACCCACTACCGCACCGCGCCAACCGATATCCAGGGCCAGCCCGTCCGCTGGAATCCGCGCTTCGACACCGTTACGGAAACCAATCAGATCAAGTGGAAGTATGGGGGCGAGACCTACTGGAGCGTTGACGGCGAAGGCGCGACCGTCATCCCGGAGATCCGCAGTTTTTCCGTCGGCGGCGGCGCGACGGCGACGCTGACGGTGTGGAGCTACAGCGGCGGGGCAACCAACCTTATTCCAGAGGTATCAACAAACCTCCAATCCTGGACGCGGCTCGACACCAACGCGATTGTCAGCGCGGAAATGGTGGACGACTACACGGCCCAGGTGGTGTTCACCAACGCCTCCTCCACCGCAATGTTTGTCCGACTGGTGGACGTGTCCGGCGGTGAGGGTCGCCCGGTCATCTACGCCCATGCGCCGGTGGTCCTCGCGGCGGGGGCCATCTCGCCGGCCACTACAACCAACTGCTATCTGCGCCCTGGCGGCGGAACAAACAGCATCTATTTCGACGCGGCCAGCAACATGGTCATCGCCGTGGACGGTTCGCCCGCGCTTACGATCTCGCCCGCCGGCGACGTGGGCGTCGGAACAACTCCGTCCGCCAGCTTTTCACTTCGCACCGACGCGAGCTTTTACGCCGCAGGAAGTGTTCGGGCTGGTGCTGGACTGGCCTCTTTGAACGGCAAGATTTATATGAACAACACGCTGAACAGCTACATCGAACTGGTCGGCACAAACCTCATGTTCACCGCCACCAACGGCGTCACCGGCAGAGTCCAGATGATCTACGAATAGGAGACAAAATGAAATACGCACAGATTTTCGCACTCGGAACGATTCTCGCAATGTTGGCAATGCTTTTCGGCGGCGGGTGCGCCGGGCTCGGCCGCACCGCGTCCGGTTTCGCCGGCCTGGTCGCCCCCGAGCATAAGGCCACCGCAGACAACCTCTACGCGCTCCTCCGCGACGACCAGCTCGCCTCGTCACTCGACGTCGAGGTGGCCCTGGAGGACAAGGAGGGGCGGATATACCGCAAGGCCGACCTCACGCCTGTGGTTTTGACCTCCCGCCGCGCCTACACCTGGGACAGCCTGCCCGCCGGCGCCTGGGATCGCTTCCTCGGTGCCGCGCCGGACCGCCCTGACCTCGCCGCCCAGCGCAAGGCCCTCGCCGACGCCCTCGCCACCATCCCGTCCACGCCACCCGCGGAGAAGAAGAAGTGAACTCCGGCTCTCCCAAAACCGGCGCAGACTACCAGGTCCTCGACGAGCGCCTGCCCACGCTGCGCCTCTCCGACGCGGAGATCCTTGCACTACAGACCACCGCCCTCCGCATCCTCGACAGCGGAGAGATCCGCTGGAACCATCTGGAGGACGCCCTGGGCGCCGTCTTCGGCCCGGACGCCATCCCCGGACTGATCGACGCCCTCCGCAGCCGAACCCCCGTCTCCGCCTGGTCCCGCCGCGACACCGTCCGCCTCATCGCCGCCCTCTATCCTTATATACCGGGCGAGACGGAGGGCGTAAAAGCCGCCTGGGTCATCGACCAGGTGCAGCCGTGTTTCGACGCCGCCCGCTGGGACGCCGAGGTCTTCCCCTACGTTTTGGAACGCATCGAGGAGTACCGCGCCGCAGGCGGCACCCTCGACCGCTGGCCCGACGTCGTCGAGCCGCCGCCGCCCCCGGAGCCATCGGTTGATCAAAGCGCCCATGGATTTATTTGGAAACCCGTAGGTGAGCATTCCGGCCGTCCCGTTGTTCTGTTGCCTGCAGCCTGGACTGGTCTCACCAAGCGCGACATGGTGCTCTACGACGCCGAGGGCACACGGATCGAAGAGGCGACATACGCCAATCTGGGCAACGGCAATCGTGAGCATTACCGGTTCGCTCGCCGCGCGCCTGAGTATCCGTCCCCCTCGCAGTTGTTCGTGACCGCAGGCGGTGCGGTGTGGCTGTGGATCATCCCCGAACCTTCCACAAGGTATGACAATCTGCTGCCGCATAAAATCGAGGACAGGCCCACATGAGCGCCGTCGCCCCCATCGCCGCCGCCGTCGCCAAGGTGCTCGCCAAGGTCGCCTGGCGCCTCGTCCGCATGTGGGCACAGAAAAAGGCCCGCATCCGCGGCGAGTGGCTGGGGCGCTGGAAGAGCGTCACGCCCGCCGACGCCGTCGCCGCCGCCCAGGCTGGCTACAACGCGGCCACGCCCACGCGGCTCATCATCAACGATCCCATCGACCCGCGGCGCTGGCGGCATGAGTCCGGCGCCGAGTACATGCCGGACACGCCCGGAATCACGGACGGCGGATCGACGCCGCCCCTCGCCCGCGACGCAGCCAAAAAGTGGGCGGACCTAGAACCCTTCGGAAAATTCGTAGATGCCTTCTACTTCCACGATGCCGCCTACCGCGACGCAGGCTGCTGGGTGCGCCTGCATAAGGCCGAGGCCGCCAAGCATGGCCTCTCCATCCCCAAGGGCTCTGACCTGTCGGAATGGAGCTGGATGCCCCTGACCCGCGCCATGGCCGACACCCTCCTCTTCCAGCAGCTTCCGTCGTCCGGCGGCCGCAACGGCGAGGTCCAGGCAATCTTCCGCGCCGTTCGAGTCGGCGCAGGCCGCGCCTGGCGCAACCACCGCCGCCGCGCCGCAAACAGGAGTGAAGTCTGATGGCTAACGACATCGATGTCAAAATCGGCATAACCACCAAGGGCGACGCATCCGGCGCCCAGGCCGTCGACAAGGCCCTCGACGAGGTCAAGCAGTCTGCCCAGGAGGCCGCGTCCGCCGCCGGCGACGCCGCCGCCCAGGCCGCCGACAAGGCCGCCCAGGCCGCCGATAAGGCCACCGCCGAAGTCAAGGAGCTGGCCTCCGAAATGGCCAAGGACCCCGGCACCGGCGGCCTCTCCGACGCCATCGGCGACCTGGACGCCAAAACCACCAGCCTTTCTGACGGCAAGAAAAAGGCCGGTGTCGCCGGGCTGTCGCGGGCGCTGGAGGGCCTTGCACGAGGCGACATTGCTACGGGGGTTGGTGGTGCTGCCGAGGCGCTTTTCCAGATGGCGCAGGCCATCCCCATCCCCGGAGCCGCCATTGGGCTGTCGCTCGCCGGGATTGCAATCTCCGGCGTTCTCAAAGCAATCCGGGATGATGCGACGGAGACAGCCGAGACATTTCGCAATGAGTTCGGCGAGTCTCTCGACGAGGAGATGGAACGTCTGGAAGCGTGGTCGAATGTCGAAATGGAGTGGGCGGGAATTAAGACCGCCAACGATAACATCATCAAGGACTTCTCCTCCGTCGTCGCCGCGGCCGAGGCAACGCGGCAGGCGATCGAGATGATCTTTTCCGCCAACATCGGCTCGCAGGTTGCTGGCCTCCAGCGGGAGAAGCAGCAGGCGGTGGAATCCGGCGACAAGGAGAAGGTCGCCGAGATCGACCGCCAGGTGGAACAGCTAAGGCAGTATGAAGAGCTGGTCAAGCTCAACACCAGCATCGTCGAGGAAAAGGCTAAGCTCGAAGAGCTGAAGGTCCGCATCGAAGAGCAGGCGGAGGCCGCCAGGAAAACCACCGAAGCGGCGGAGGCGGGCAAGCAGGAGCTGGCCGATCTCAAAGAGAAGATCACCGCGATCTGGGGCAACCGCGACGCCACTCGCCCAGGCTCAACGGCGCATACAGAGCTCGTCGCCTCCACACGCGCCCGAGCGGACTACGCCGGCGAGGAAGCCACACGCCTCGGTGAAATTAAGGGTTACGAGAATATAGCCGCCGCCCGCCGCCTGGAGGAGGACACGCTCCGGAGGCTCGCCGATGAGATCGCAGGGCTGTCAGACAAAATCGATTTGGTTGCGGACCAGGAGGCTACCCTGGCTAAGACCCGCGAGGAATCCAACGAGGCCGCAAAAAAATCGCAGCAGGAGTACACCGCGGTTAAGGCTCAAATCGAAGCTCTGGAGATCCAGCTCAAGGATCTCGCTTCGGCCGCCGGTCCGGATGTCGCCGGCCAGGCTGCCGAGCAGGCTGCCTACATGACCGAGGCGACGACAAAGATTCTCGAGGACATGGAAACCCTTGTCATCGAAGACGGCGAAAAAATCAAGCAGGCCGGCGAGGCTGCTTTCGACGGCGCAAAAAAGGCCGCGGGGGATCTGGACGGCGCCAGGGATGCATACGAAACCTCCGCCACCAAAATGGGCGAGGCCATCGGCAAGATCGAAAAGGCTGCGGAAAACATCGGCAATGAGGCGGAGGAAGGCGGCGAGCAGATCAAGCAGGGCGCCCAGGAGTTTCGCACAAAGCTCGGGGAGGCCGCCGGCCTCTTTTCCCAGGCAGCCTTTGACCTGAACTCAACCGCCACCGGCGTCGCCCGCCAGGCCGCCGACCTCGCCGCCGAGCAGCGCCGCGTCGCCGCCGAGGTCGCCGTCCTTCGCCAGCAGACCAGTGCCGCCCTGGCCGACGCCGGCCTCGCGCTGGCGCAGATCCGCAACATGGGGTAGCCGTGCAAGAGTGGACCATCAACAACGTCTCCCTGGCCGACCTGGGCGTCGACTCTCTCCAGCTGCACCTCCAAAACCAGGACGACGACTACGTCGATATCCGGTTCCCCCGCAACTATGACGCCGCACTCCCGGACGGATTCGATGTGGACGCTCCGCTCGTCGTTCGCTGCGGCTCAACCGTCGTCTTCCGCGGCGAGGTCGCAACCCCCTTGCAGTCCCCCTCCGCCTTTGCCGAATACCGCTCCATTTTCGCCTACGGCCCCTGGCATCGCTTCCGCGAGATGCCTTTCCTTTATATGTACCCCTACGTCTCCGGCGCCGCCCTCTCGACTCACGGCGTTCTCGGGGGTAACGCCTCGGACCTGCTCACCGCCATCCTTACCACCAACACGGACGGCATAGTGCAGGTCGGCACCATCGACGTCGGCTCCCTGGCCATCCCCGAGACCGAGGTTTACGACCAGACCCTCGCACAGGCCCTCCAGGCCGTCCTCCGCTACATCCTCGGCGCCGTCGTCGCCTTCGACTACTCCACCGCGCCGCCCACCGTCCACATCGTCGCCGACAACTCCGCCTCCCTCGCCTCCGTCTCTATCGACGTCAACGACGGCCTCAACTCCAGCTTCAACCTCTCCCCCCTCTACGCCCGCCTGATTTCCGGCGTGACCCTCCAATACGAGGCGACCGGCCAGGTGCAGACTGGAGTGCTTGAGTTTAAGCAATCTTACGATGTGGCTGTGACGGATGACACGATCGACACTCCATCCAACTGGTCTGGGTTCTTCATCCTCGGGAGCGATTCCGCCGGCGACGCCGCCTCGCGCCGCCATTTCCGCCGGACAATCCGCCTGGAGGGCAGCCGAGATATTTCGAGCTACATTTGGAAGGGCCAGGTGTGGCCCTACTGTCCCCTGGAACAGGCACCGAGCTCCTCGGGCAAACAGTTCACTCTCGACACCCTCCTCAGCGTCACAACGCAGAGCGGGTACACCGCAAAAAACCTCCGCATCTACATCGATAGAGCATGTTATTTCACCAAGTTCTGGTCGTGGGCCAGTAACGCAAACATGGCTTTTAACTTTGGTGGTCACACGGGCGCACAGCAGGCCAATGTCGGAGGCTTCAGCAACTTTGACTCCGCTCTGCCCGGCGGCACCGGCTTGGAGTGGCTGTCTGCGGGGGGGGGCGATGTCTACTCGTCGCTCAAATATCTCCGGCCCCTCATGCGGACAGGCTTGCCTTACACTTCGAGGTCCCAGCCGATTACCCTGACCGGACACCCTTATTTAATCAAACATTCCTGGGGGCCGAGCTCTCCGGTGCACAATCTCGACCACTTCTTCCAAACCACAGAACTTCCCGGCGCTCGTGTGGCGGCATTTGGGTGCAGATGGGATTCATCCGGCGGAACTATCCGAAACTGGACTCCCGATGGCACAGTCTATCGCATTCCATTCATCGACGACCGAACTGTTGGCGCAATTAACAGCTCAACCGGCCGCTTCGACCACGTCAAGACGATCGACAACTCCTCCGCCGTCCTGCCGGAGTACGGCATAGCAGCCCAGCTCCTCGCCGCCAACAGCCGCCTCCTCTACGAGGGCCGCCTGACCCGCCTCCTTGCCGATCCCTCCGTCTTCGCCGGCCTAAACCGGAAGGTCCTCTTCACCAACCTGGCCGTAAGCGCCCTGGTCCAGCGGCTAAGCTACGACACCGCCACCGGCCTGGCCGACCTCACCTTCGGCGCCCCCACCCACCTCGGCCCTCAAGATCTCATCGCCCTCCAGCGCGCCGGCAAGTCCCCTGCATAGCCCCCTGCAAACCCGCTTGCAATTCCCCCTGCCGGCGGCTTATTCTTCCCCGTGTGTGCAGCCCAAACACCCCAGTTTCTCACCTTGTTTGTTTTTTTTCTCACCTCGCCCGACTCAATACACATGACGTGGAAAATCCGGGAAAAAATTTTCCATAGCGTGGAAAATCCGGATCCGCTCCCGCTCAGTCGGCGGGGGGTTTGAGGAAGGCGCCGGCGACGGCCGCGCCCAGTACGGCCAGGGCGGCCGTGGGCGCAAAGACGGCGCGGTAGCCGCCGAAGAGATCTTTCGCCAGGCCCGAGAGGATTCCGCCCAGGATGGCGCCGAGCCCGTAGGCCAGAAACACCAGGCCGTATTTCCGGGCATAGCCCGGCATGCCGAAATAGGCGGCGGTGGCGGCGGGGGCGATGGCCAGCCACCCGCCCAGGCACAGCCAGAATCCGCTGAAGCAGACGGCATAGAGCGCGGTGTCGCCGGGTCCGGCACGGAGCATGCCGACGGAGGCCAGGCCGATGACCGCAAACGACAGCACGGCGGCGCGGCGCGGCGCGATCCGGTCGGCCAGCCAGCCGAACAGGGGGCGGCCGGCGCCGTTGAACACGGCGAACACCGAAACCAGCAGGGCGGCGGCGGCGGGGTCGAGACCGATGAGTTCGCGGCCCGCCGGGGCCGAGATGCCGATGGCCATCAGGCCGGCGGTGGTGCCGAGGGTATAGCAAACCGCCAGGGCCCAGAACGCGCGGGTGGCCAGCATGTCGCGGCGGGAGAAGGCCCGGTGAACGGCCAGGGGCCCCGTGGCGGGCGGCGTCCAGCCGGCCGGGTTCCAGCCGGGCGGCGGAAAGCGCATGGGCGCCGACAGGGCCACGCCCAGAATCCCGAACGCCGCGCCCATGAGCCCGAAGGTGTTCAGCACCCCGACCGACGGCAGCGCAATCAGGTGCCGGGCGATGGGAGCCGTGATCAGGGCGGACATGCCGAAGCCCGCCAGGGCCAGACCGACGGCCAGTCCTTTTTTATCGGGAAACCAGCGGGCCGCCACGGCCACGGGACCGCCATACACGATGCCGACGCCGATCCCGCCCAGCAGGCTGTAGGTCAGCAGCAGCCCGCCCAGTCCGCCGGAAAACCGCGCCAGCATCCAGCCGATGCCCACCAGCACGCTGCCGCTCATCATCACGGCGCGCGGTCCGTGCCGGTCGAGAAACCGGCCGGAGAACGCCGTGCCGACCGAAAAGACCGCGATAAAGGCCATGAACGGAAGATTGCCCTGTGTGGCCGTCAGACCGAGCGATTCGCGCAGAGGCTCTTTAAACACGCTGTAGGCATAAACCGCTCCGAGGCAGAGGTTGACCAGCATGCCCAGCAGCAGAAATCCCCAGCGTCCCCGTTCCGGAGACATCCCGAACACCCGTTCCGGTAAAGCGTTATTGTCCATGGCGGATTGGATACCCCAGGATTGGGGCGAGTGCAAAAGAATAGTAGAACAAATTCATGTATTCTGCAGGTGCAGAATCCGACCGAGACGGGGTTCCGCCTCCACCCAGGTTGCGGCGGACAGGCTGTGCCGGCTCCAACCAAATCCAAACAGACCGGGACGGGGTCGTCCCGGCTCCAAACAGCCGCCCGCGCCGGCGGGCAGCCGATCAGGCGGTCGGGGGGGCATCGGGGGCGGCGCCTTGCATTTCCATCAGGCGGCGGATGCGCTCTTCGGTGGGCGGGTGGGTGCCGAACAGGGAGGCGGAGCCGGCGGCCGCGAGGGGATTGACGGCATACATGGGGGCGACGACGCGGTTGACGGGGATCTGCTTGGGGTCCTGCTGCATCGCAATTTTGCGCAAGGCGTTGGCGAGCCCGGCGGGGTAGCGGGTAAACTGCGCGGCGGAGGCGTCGGCGAGATATTCGCGCTGGCGGGAACAGGCGAAGTAGAGCAGGCGGGCGAGGATCGGGGCGAGGATGGCGAGGACGATGGCGACGATCATTATCACGGCCATGGCGGCGCCGCCGTTGCGGTTGCCGGAGGAGCGCCGCCGGCCGCCGCCCCACAGCAGGGAGCGGATGCCGAAATCGGCCAGCAGCACGATGGCGCCGAGCGTGACGCCGGCGAGGGTCATGAACAGCGTGTCGCGGTTGGAGACGTGCCCGAGTTCGTGGGCGATCACGCCTTGCAGTTCGTCGCGGTTCAATCGCTCGAGCAGGCCGCGGGTGACCGCGACGCAGGCGCGTTCGGGTTTCAGTCCGACGGCGAACGCGTTGGGCACGGGCGTTTCGATGATGAAGACCCGGGGCATCGCGGGCAGCGCGGCGGCGAGGCGCATTTCCTCGACGATGTTGTAGAGCTGCGGGGCGTCTTCATGCGATACCTCGCGCGCGCTGGCGGAGGCCAGCAGGACGGATTCGCCGCCCATCATGTTGATCAGCAGCATGACGCCCCAGACCACGAGGCCGATGAACACGCCGTAGGCGGCGGTTTCGGGCGCGCCGGGCGCGATGCGATCGTGGTGCAGGGCGAGCGC
>CAZHSS010000022.1:0-12974 GCA_964535205.1 uncultured Verrucomicrobiota bacterium | reverse complement strand
CCGCCGCCGAAATGCAGTACCACGTCCATCTCAAGCGCGGCGACGTCGGCCGCTACGTCCTGTTGCCCGGCGATCCCGGCCGCGTGCCGCTGATCGCGTCGTTCTTCGACAACGCGAAGGAAGTGGCCTACAACCGCGAATACCGCACCTATACGGGCACGGTGGACGGCATCAAGGTGTCCTGCTGCTCCACGGGCATCGGCTGCCCCTCCACCGCCATCGCGGTGGAAGAGCTGATCAAGTGCGGCGCCGATACCTTCATCCGCATCGGCACCTGCGGCGCGCTCCAGCGTGAAGTGAAGCTGGGCGATCTGTGCATCACCACCGGCGCCGTGCGCGAGGAAGGCACCACCCGGCAGTACGTGCCGCTGTCCTACCCGGCCGTCGCCGATCTCGACGTGACCCTCGCCCTGCGCGAAGCCGCCCGGAACCTCAAGCTGCCCGCCCACACCGGCATCGGCCATTGCAAGGACGCCTTCTTCATCGAGGACAAAAACATCCCCATCCGCGAAGAAATCGATGCGCTCTGGAATGCCTGGTACAAGTCGAACGTCATTTCGACCTCGATGGAGTCGGCCGCCCTGTTTGTCGTGTCCAGCATTCGCCGCGTCCGCGCCGGCGAAGTGCTCGCCACCATCGGCCTGACCTACGACGACGCGCCCATCATCGCCAAAGTCGGCGTGGAGGAAGCCATCCGTACCGCCATCGAGGCCATCAAACTCCTCGACCGCCGGGCCCGCTAGCCGCCCCACGCAATCCAGGCTGGTCTTTTCCGATCCTCTCGGCTAGTCTTTCGCCCATGAAAGGATCGCCGACGCAGTCTACCGTCATGGTGAAAGGCACGCCATCCAAGGCATTGCCCCCGCTCCGGCTGGGCGGCACGGCGGATGTAGTGCGCCGGAAAAAAGCCCAGGTCGAGAAACAGCAGCAGGCGGAGGCCCGCATCCGGGTCCGGATCTACCGCGATCTGCTGGCGCTGCTGGATATCGCCGATCGGTTGACCCTCGACTTGTCCGGCCATCAGGACCGCTACGGGCTGGAATGGAACAGCCTCGCCCGGCAGATTGCCTCCCATTATAACGCCGACCTGCTGGAACTGATCCCGAATCTGCAGGACAAGATCATGTCCAAGGAAGGCGCTCACGGCCTCCCCAAGGGGCTGTATCGAAACCTTCTCGATTTCGCTGCGGCCTGTGACGGCTTTCTGAAGGCCGGACGGATCGCCAGCGATGCCCCGGAGGGCCGCGACAGCGGTTTTTTCACCGCCTGCGAGCGCTTCAAACAGGCCTGCATTGAAATGCGACAGCAGATCTGCATTTTCGAAAATGAGCGCGACGCCGGCGAAGAAAGCTTCTTCGAATAGTCCCTCCCCGCTGCCTCCCCTCTCCTGCGTCTCAATATTCACAATTCACAGGCTGACCCCTTTTCGCAAAAAGGGGTCAGCCTATGAATTATAGAATTGGGCCCGAACCGTGTCTCTTTGACGTCCGGCGTTGGCAAGTCCCGGGCGATCTGCCATAGTCTATTCCCGGCGCCCCCCTGCGGCCCGGGTGGCGAAATGGCAGACGCAACAGACTTAAAATCTGTTTCCCGAAAGGGAGTGCGGGTTCGACTCCCGCCCCGGGCACCAGAGGATGCCGCAAGGAGGTAGCGGATGAATGCAACGACGACGGTCCGGCAACTGGTGCTGGGGATTCAAATGCTGTTTGTGGCCTTCGGGGCCCTGGTCCTGGTGCCGCTGCTGACCGGCCTCGATCCGTCCATTGCCCTGTTCACCGCCGGAGCGGGAACCCTGCTCTTCCACGTCGTGACAGGCGGCTCGGTGCCGATCTTCCTGGCCAGTTCCTTCGCTTTCATTGCCCCCATTCAATTCGCCATGACCGAATACGGGCCGGGCGCCACCCATGGCGCTCTGTTTTGCGCCGGCCTGGTGTATCTTCTGTTCAGCTTGATGGCCCGTCTGGGCGGCCGCGAACTGCTCAACCGGTTTCTACCCCCGATCGTCACCGGTCCCGTCATCATGGTCATCGGTCTCAAGCTCGCGCCGGTCGCCGTCGGCATGGCCCGCAGCTTCGATGCGACGGGCGCCCCCGACGGCCGCGCCCTGGCTCTGGCCGTCTGCTCGCTCGCCACGGCCGTGATTGCCGTCATGTTCGGCCGGAAGTTTTTCAGCCTGATTCCCATTCTCTGTGGCATTGTGGTTGGCTATATCGTCGCCCTGTTCATGGGCGTGGTGGATTTCACGCTGATCCGCGAGGCCGCCTGGCTCCAGATCCCCTGGATCGTGGCCCGCGAAAACGGCGCATTCGCCCTGCCGCGCTTCGACCCGGCCGCCATCTTCTACATGCTGCCGGTGGCTCTTGCCCCCGCCATCGAGCACGTCGGCGACATCCTGGCCATCTCATCCGTGGCAGGGAAAAACTACCTGAAGCAACCCGGCCTGCACCGCACCCTGCTCGGCGACGGCCTGGCCACGTCGCTGGCCGGCCTGCTGGGCGGCCCGCCCAACACCACCTATTCCGAAGTCACCGGCGCCGTCGCCCTGACCAAGGCCACGGATCCGCGCCTGATGCGCATCGCCGCCGTCACCGCCATCCTGCTGGCCTTCGCCGGCAAGCTCGGCGCGATTCTCCGCACCATCCCCGGCCCCGTCATGGGCGGCATCATGCTCCTGCTCTTCGGCATGATCGCCGCTATCGGCGTCAATTCCCTGGTCAAGGCCCGCGTGGACATGTCCCGTTCCCGCAATCTCGTCATTGCCTCCATCATCCTGACCGCCGGCATCGGCGACATGACGGTGACCTGTGGCCGCTTCTGCCTGGGCGGCATCGGACTGGCCGGGCTGGTTGGCGTCCTGCTGAATCTGCTCCTTCCCGGCACCGGCGACGCCCATGCCGAGGAATCCGATGGAGAGGACAAACCGGCATGCTGACCGCCATGCTGTTTTTCGCCGCCGGCATTGCCCTGCTGTGGGTCGGGACCGACGCGGTTCTGCGCCGGATTCCGAAAATCGCCGCCTGGCTGCGCGTTTCGCCGCTGGTGGTGACGGTCCTGCTGGTGGCGGTCATGACGTCGCTGCCCGAACTCAGCGTGTCCATCTTCGCCTCCCTGCGGGGTCAACCCTCCGCCGCCATGGGCAACATTGTCGGCTCCAATTTCGTCACGCTCACGTTCGTGGCCGGCCTGTGCGCCCTGTGGCGGCCCATCGTCGTCGGCCCCAGCATCCGGGAGCGCGAGTCCAGCTGGATGATCCTGTCCGCGGCGCTCCTGCTGGTGCTGTCCATGGATGGCCGTCTCAGCCGCATGGACGGCCTCCTGCTGATCGCCGCCTACATCCCCTACTTCCGCGGCACGGTGGAGGATGCCCGCCGGCAGCGTCAGGCGGTTCCCGCGGGCCTGGTTCCCCGCCCCGTGCTGGATCTGCTGGTCTTTGCCGCTGGCGTCGGCATGGTCGTGCTGGGCGCTCACTGGATCGTGGACCACGGCACGGTCCTGGCCGGGCACCTGGGCATGAGCGATCTGCTCATCGGCGTTACCTTCTACGCCTTCGGCACGTCCCTGCCGGAGCTGGCCATCGCTCTGGGCGCCGTCCTGCACCGTCAGGCCGACGTCACCCTTGGCGAAATCTATGCCTCCAACATCTTCACCGGCCTGGTGGTCGCCGGCACGCTCTGCCTGGTGCGCCCCCTGCCGGTCGACCCCATGATCACCGCCCGCGACCTGCCCCTGCTGGTGCTCGCCGGCGTCCTGCTCCAGATGTTCGTCACCACCCATGGGCGATTCATCCGGTCCGAAGCCCTGGTCATGATCGCCCTGTTCGTCCTGTTTCTGTCTGCGCAGTTCATGGGCTTCGGCCTCTCCCTGCCTTGACGCACAACCCGGACGAAGGAACCCCCGGCTTCCTCCCGATCGCCTAATCGCTTGCCTCCCGCTGCTTCTGCGGTTAACGTCCGGGCTATGAAATCCATCCGCTACATCAGCACGCGCGGCGCGCAGGCGCCATTGGCTTTCAAGGATGCCGTCATGACCGGGCTGGCCCGCGACGGCGGCCTGCTCATTCCCGACCGCATCCCCTCCGTGGCCGACCACCTCGAGGAATGGAAGGACCTCGAGTATCCCGATCTCGCCTTCGAAATCATCCGCCTGTTCGCCGACGACATTCCCGAATCCCGCCTGCGCGAACTGATCGCCGGCGCCTATTCGGCGTTTGCCCATCCCGATGTGGCCCCCGTCCGGGCGGCCGGCCCCGTGCACGTGCTGGAACTGTTCCACGGCCCCACGCTGGCCTTCAAGGACATCGCCCTGCAGTTTCTCGGCCGCCTGTTCCAGAAAATCCTGGAGGAACGGGACAGCCGACTGAACATCCTGGCCGCCACCAGCGGCGACACCGGTTCCGCCGCCATCGCCGGCGTCCGCGGACAGCCGCGCATCCGGATTTTCGTCATGCACCCCAAAGGCCGCGTCAGCCCCCTGCAGGAGCGGCAGATGACTTCGGTGCTCGACGACAATGTCTTCAATCTGGCCGTGGAAGGCAGCTTTGACGACTGCCAGCTCCTGATGAAGACGCTGTTCAACGACCTGCCGTTCAAGGACGCCCATGCCCTGGGCACCGTCAATTCCGTCAACTGGGCCCGGGTCCTGAGCCAGATCGTCTATTATTTTTACGCGGCGTTCCGGGTCATGGACTCCACCGGCGCCCCCCGGGTCCAGTTCACCGTCCCCACGGGCAATTTCGGCGACATCCTGGCCGGCTGGTACGCCAAACGCATGGGCCTGCCGGTCCGCCGCCTGATCCTGGCCACCAATGAAAACGACATCCTGGCGCGTTTCTTCCATACCGGCGTCTATGCCAAGGGGCAGGTGGTCGCCACCGTCAATCCCTCGATGGACATCCAGGTCGCCAGCAATTTCGAACGCTGGCTCTATTACAAGGTCGGGCAGGACCCCCAGGCCATCGCCCGCCTGATGACCCGTTTCGCCATGGAAGGACGCCTGGACATCCCCCGCGACGAACACGGCCGCGTGGACGAGGAAATGGTCGCCGGCTCCTCCGACACCCGGCGCACACTGGCGACCATTCGCCGCTTCCACGAACAATACGGCTATCTGCTGGATCCCCACACTGCCGCCGGCGTGTTCGTGGCCGGACAGTTCAACGAGCTGGAAGACCCCATGATCTGCCTGGCCACGGCCCACCCCGCCAAGTTTCCCCAGGCCATTGAAGAAGCCACCGGACAGGACCTGGCCCGCCACCCCCTGCTGGACGCCCTCGAACACGCCCCGGTCCGCTGCGAATCCCTCCCCAACTCCGCCGAAGCCCTCAAGACGTACCTCGCCGCCCGCGCGGGCCATGGCGCTTCCTGAAATCATGCAGCCAGAAAATCCCGGCTCGGCAGGGATGCCTCGCCCTACCTAACGCTTGCCGCAAGGATCATCGGTAGGGCGAACCCTCCGGGTGAGCCACGGCTGATCGAGATTCAATAGCTGGATCAAGGATGGATTCGCTGTAAGACGGGGTCAGACCTGGACAACCGGCCGTACCGCCTGTCGCCTGGTGTCCGGGGCCGATCCGGTTGGCGCAGTAAAAAACGGCGCGGGACTTCTCCCGCGCCGTTGTGTGGTCCGCCATCGCCGGCGGGCCGGCTCAGTACTTGTATTCGCTGCCGCCGATGAATTCCCGCAGCAGGGACGTCTTCGGCACCGGGCTGTCGTCTTCGACGGGCGTCAGGTCCTTGAGCGTGTCATACACACGCTTGGCCCGCACATAGGCGTCCTGCCGCTTGGCGTCGTTCTTGAACTTCTCCATCGCCGGCGGGAAGAACTGGAACAGCCGTGCTTTCAGGATCGGCAGCTCGAACGGCATGGCGCTGTTGACCAGGTAATCCACGGTGCCGATGAACGGAATGATGTTGCGCAGCTCGCTGCGGCGAACGTAGTGCCAGTGCGTCAGCGTCTGCTCCGGCTGCAGGTTCCGGTGCCAGCTGTCGCGGATCATCCGGCGCAGGAGGCGGTTGTCCGCCCAGCGCATGAACAGCCCCTCGCGGTTGCGCACCTGCCCCAGCGTCTCGATGTACAGCTTGAACTTCTTGTCGTCCGGCGTGCTCTGGGTCATTTCGCCGTACAAGCCGTGCAGCGAGTCGATCAGCAGAATCTGGTTCTTCTCCAGCTTCATGTCGTACACGTCCAGCTTGCGCTTGCCGGTCTTGAAGTCGTAATGGGGCGTTTTGATGCTCTTGCCGGCCAGCAGGTCGGCGATGTGCCGGTCAATCAGCTGCAGATCCAAGGCGTGCGGCGTCTCGTAGTCGTAGTCGCCGAATTCGTCCCGGGGATGATGTTCCAGGTCGAAAAAGTAGTGGTCAATGTTCAGCGCCAGGAACTCCATGCCCGCTTCGGCCAGCTTTTCGCTAACCTTGATGGTCGTGGTGGTCTTGCTCGACGAGCTGGGCCCGGCGATGAAGAACACCCGCACATCCGGCAGCCGATCCATGAACTTCACGGCGCCGGCCTTCACTTCCTTGTCGTAGCGTTCCTCGGAGGCGGCGATCAGCTCGGGCAGCTTTCCGGACGCGATGATCTCGTTCAGGCCGTCCACCGTGTCGCAGCCGTGATCCATGTTCCAGCGCAGGACCTCGTAGATTTTCTTGTAGGGGATGTTGTCGGTCGCCTCGAACTTGTAGGCGCGCTGGGTGCGTTCCATCTGCCGGTCGTGGCGGTAGCGGATGTAGGCCCGCGCCGTCTTGGCATGCCCTTCCTTGATCAAGGCTTCCTCAACCAGATCCTGGATCTCCTCCACCGACGGCGTGGACTTCTCGCCGAAGTTGTCCACGAGACGCTGCTCGACCAGCAGGGCCACGCGATCTGCTTCCGCCCGGTCGCTGCCGCCCACGGCTGCCGCCGCCTTGAAGATGGCCGTGGCGATGCGGTCGCGGTCGTACGGCACCACCGTGCCGTCGCGCTTGACGATTTGCCTGATGGAACTGCTCATGCTTCCTCCTGTCGGGCCGTTGCCCTGTGGGTGTCTGTTCTGGTCTCGGTTTTCTTCAATCGTTGTCCAGGAAGCCCTCCAGCTTCCGGATCCGGGTGGGATGGCGCATCTTGCGCAGCGCCTTGGCCTCGATCTGGCGAATGCGTTCGCGGGTCACCTTGAACTTCTTGCCGACCTCCTCCAGCGTCCGCGAATAGCCGTCCAGCAGGCCAAACCGCAGTGTCAGCACCTCCTGTTCGCGCTCGGTCAGCGTGCCCAGCACGTCCTGAAGCCGCTCCTTCAGCAGGCTGTAGGCCGTCATTTCGCTGGGGTTTTCCGCGGATTTATCCTCGATGAAATCGCCGAAGTGGGTGTCTTCGCTGTCGCCCACCGGGCTCTGCAGGGAAATCGGCTGCTGGGACATCTTGAGGACCGCCCGCACGCGTTCGACGGGCAGGTTCATGTCTTCGGCAATCTCCTCGGGCGTCGGTTCGCGCCCGAACGCCTGCACCAGCTGCTTCTGGATGCGCATCAGCTTGTTGATCGTCTCGATCATGTGCACGGGGATGCGGATCGTGCGGGCCTGGTCTGCAATGGACCGGGTGATGGCCTGGCGGATCCACCACGTGGCATAGGTGCTGAACTTGTAGCCGCGCTGGTACTCGAATTTCTCCACCGCCTTCATCAGCCCCATGTTGCCTTCCTGGATCAGGTCCAGGAACGATAGCCCGCGGTTGGTATACTTCTTGGCAATCGAAATCACCAGGCGCAGGTTGGCTTCGACCATTTCGGTCTTGGCCTTCAGCCCCTTGCGCAGCCATTCGCGAAGATCCGCGTGCTCGCGGCGGAAATCCTCCAGTCGCAGGCACTGCTCCTCTTCCAGCCGCCGCAGCTCCTTGCGCAGCTCCTTGCCCTGCTCGCGCTTCGCCGCCTGGCGCGACTTCTCCGCGTCGCGGATCCGCTTCTCCAGCGTGTCGAACGCCCGGCAGATCACGTCCGCCTGCAGCGCAAAATCCTCAATCGCCTTCTGCTTGAACAGGAACGAGTCCAGCAGGCCGGCGAGCTTTTCGCGCGCCTGGACAAAGGCCTTCTGGCGCCGTTCCCGTTCCGCCTTGGACAGGCTCGTGGCGTACAGCAGCCCAAACCGCTTGCGCGCCTGTTCCTGCGCCCGGTTCACGTTCCTGGTCAGCTTGGGTATGATCTCACCGAAGTATTTGTCCCGGCCGACTTCCCGCTTGTCGCCGTCCTGCTTGTCGCTGATCACCCGGTCAAACCGCTCCCGGGACGTGTTCAGACGATCAATCATTTCGAAATAGGCCTGCGGGGCGAACCCGAAGCGGTGCAGCAGGCTCTTGGCGTGGATTTCCGCCTCTTCGATGCGCTTGGAGATTTCCACCTCCTGTTCGCGCGTCAGGAGCGGCACCTGCCCCATCTGCTTGAGATACATGCGCACCGGATCATCTATCACGGAGCTTTCCGCGCGGCCTTCGCGGGCCTTGCCGGCGGGCTTGGTTTCGACCACTTCGTCCAGTTCCGCCACCACCTCGATGTCCAGCTTGTGCAGCTTCTGGATGAGCTGCTCCACCGCTTCGGGCTGGGCCACTTCCTGCGGCAGGAAATCATTCAGCACATCGGTCTGGATCTTGCCGCCGTGGTCCCGGGCATAGCTGATAACCTGCTCGAGGTAGTCCGCACCCTTGACGGGCGGGACCAGGGGTACAGGCGCCGCCAGCGGAGTCGGCGCCGGCTTGCCCGACGGACGGGATTTCGAAACGGGGGCCGCGGCTTTCTTTTGGGCCGGAGCCTTGGCTGCCGCCTTTGGAGCCGCTTTCGGGGCAGGCTTGGCCGGGGTCTTCGCCGGGGCCTTCCGGGCCGGAGGGGCTTTGGTTGCCGCCTTGGCAGGTTTTTTCGATGGTCCGGCAGGCTTCTTCGCCGCGTTGGCGGGCCGGGCCGCCGCCGCACGGGCCGGCTTGGCCGCCGTTTTGGATTTCGGTGCGGCCGTCTTCTTCGGTTTTATAGTGGACATGGGTGTGGGGGAGGAATCCTTATTTGTTTTGACGCAATTATACACTATGCACGAAGAAGAAATAGATGTCAATGCTCAAATAACGATTTTGCCCGATTTTGCCCCGATTAGGTGCCCCGATTATGTCGTTTGCCAAGGTGCGCCGCAGCCCCTTTTCCGTTGCCGCCTCCCGTCGCCCCGGCTATTCTGCGCCTCGTGAAAAGGTGTTGCCATCCGCTCCTCCTGCTGCTGCTCCTGACGGCGTTGCCGATCCGGGCCGCCCCCCCTCCCCGCCTGCTGATCTGGATCAACGGCGACAAGGGGTACCGCGGCATTGAGGAAGTCGGCCGGATTTTCGAGCGTAACACCGGTGTGCCCGTCGTCGTCGAGCATCCCGAAGGCGCCACGGACAAGTTTTTCCATGCCGCCCGCAGCGGCAAGGGCCCCGACCTGATGATCTGGGCCCACGACCGTCTCGGCGAGTGGGCCGATGCCGGCCTGCTGCTGCCCATTGATCCCGACCCGGCCCTGCTGCCGCGCATCTTCCCCAAGGCCTGGGAAGCCTTCACTCACCGCGGGCAACTCTGGGGGTATCCCCTCGCCATGGAGTCCACCGGCCTGATCTACAACAAAGCGCTGATCTCCGAAGACGAAATTCCCCGCCGGCTGGCCGACTGCGCCCGCCTGGCTCCCCGGTTCCGGGAGCAGGATGCCCATGCCCTCATGTGGGATTACAACAACACCTATTTCACCTTCGGCCTGCTGGCTTCCGCCGGCGGCTATGTCTTCGGTCGTCATCCCGACGGCTCCTGGAACACCGCCGATGTCGGTGTCAACCACCCGGCCTCCGTCCGGGCCATGGAAACCGTGGTCTCCCTGATCCGCTCGGGTGTCCTGCCGGCCAGCCTGTCCTATTCGATCGCCGAATCCCGCATGAACCAAGGCAAGCTGGCCATGTTCATCTCCGGCCCGTTCGCCTGGGAAAACCTCCGCAAGAGCGGCATTGATTTCGGCGTGACGACTATCCCCGGACTGGACGGCAATCCCGGACGCCCCTTTGTCGGGGTCGTCGGAGCCGTTTTCAACCGCGCCAGCCCCCACCTCGACCTCGCGCAGGAGTTTCTTGAACACTACCTGCTCACGCCGGCAGGCCTCGAGGCCATGGACCGCCACGTGCCGCTGGGCGTCCCCGCTCTCATGGATGCCTACCGCGCCAGGACCGCCGACCCGCTCATCGCCGGCTCCATGGCCAACATCGAGGCCGGAATCCTGATGCCCGGCATTCCCCGGATGGGCGTCTTCTGGAGCGCCATGGAATCGGCCCTGTCCACCATTACCTCTTTGCGTGCGACGCCGCAAGACGCGCTCGACAACGCGCGCGACCGCATTCTCCGGGGGCCTTGACCGATGACCGCGCTCAACCGCCTCCTGTGGGGACTGCTGCTGGCCGGCGCCGCCTTTCTGGCCGTCCGAATGACCGCCGCCGGCGCCCTTCTCCTGGCCGTTCCCCTCCTTGCCGCCGCCGGATTCGTCGCCTGGGTATATACCTCCCGGCGCACGCGCGCCTCCCGCTATCTCCTGCCCGGCCTCGCCGCCTTCGCCGTCTTTGTTTTGATGCCCCTGCTCTATACCGTCTACATCGCCTTCACCAACTACAGCGGCGAGCACCTGCTCTCCCGCGAGCAGGTCCGACACTGGTTTGCACAGGATACATATGCCCCGCGCGACGACCGCTACGCCTTCCGCCTCCACCCGTCCGCCGAGCCCGGCCGCTTTCAGGTCGTGGCTGTCGTGCCGCGCAAACCGGAGGCCTTCGGCTCGGGCGAAACGTCCCTGCACATCGTCAGCGGGCCCGAAGACGAATTCGGCAACCGCCTGATGGTTTCCCGTCCCTTCACACCGGAAGAAGCCGCCGCCGGCCGGCCCGTCACCCTCGCGCTCAACATCGTGCCGCCCGCCGCCGGACCGCTGGGCATTCGCGAGGTCATTGCCGCCCGCCCCTGGCTGAATGCCGCGCGCTTCACCTTTCCCGGTTCACCCGTCCCCCTGCGCCTCGTCAGCCTCCGCGCCCTCGGCTTCCGCCTGCCCCTGTGGCAGCAAGACGGCGAACGGCTTGTCAACGCCGAGACCGGCCAGACGCTGGTCCCGGATCCCGCCCGGGGCAATTACGTGGACGAACAGACCGGCGAACCCGTCGGCCCCGGCTGGCGCGTATGGATCGGCACGCGGAATTTCCGCCTGCTGTTCACCGACCCCGCCATCCGCCGGCCGTTCCTCCAGATCTTCTCCTGGAACGTCGCCTTCGCCCTCCTGTCCGTCCTCCTGAGCTTCGCCCTCGGCGTCACGCTCGCCTGCCTCCTCCAGTGGAAAGCCCTTCGAGGACGCGCCGTGTACCGCACCCTCCTCATCCTGCCCTACGCCATCCCCGCCTTCATCCCCATCCTCGTTTTCCGCGGACTGTTCAACGAAGGCTACGGCGAAATCAACCTCGTGCTCTCCGCCCTGTTCGGCATCGCCCCCCGCTGGTTCACCGATCCCGCCCTCGCCCGGACCATGATCCTGATCGTCAACACCTGGCTGGGCTATCCCTACATGATGATCGTCGCTTCCGGCATGCTCCAGGCCGTCCCCGACGAACTCTACGAAGCCACCGCCATTGACGGCGCCGGCCCCTGGACCAACTTCTGGAAAGTCACGCTGCCCCAGATCCTGCCCCCTACCCTGCCGCTGCTGGTCGCCAGCTTCGCCTTCAACTTCAACAACTTCTCCCTGATCTACCTGCTGACCGGCGGCAAGCCCGACATCATCGGCTCCGCCACTGTTGCCGGCACCACCGATCTGCTCGTTTCCTACACCTTCCGCATGGCCTTCAAGGATTCCTCCGCCCGCTTCGGCTTCGCCTCCGCCGTCGCCTCCCTGCTGTTCCTGCTCGTCGCCCTGCTCGCCTGGCAGCAGCTCCGGCTGTCCCGCCGCCCCGCCCCCGCTCCCGCAAAAGGAGGCACCTGATGGTCGAAGGCCGCTCCTGCCGCGTCCGCCTGATCCTCGCCCACGCCGCGCTGATCGGCTTCCTTGCGCTGGTCGCCGTGCCGCTGTTCATGGTGGTCGCCATTTCCTTCCGTCAGGGAAACTTCGCCACCGGCTCCATCTGGCCCTCCGCCGACACCTTCAGCCTCGAGCACTGGCGAATGGTCCTCGGCCTGCCCGTCCTCCAGCCAGACGGCACCTGGCTGGAATCCTCCGCGCCGGTACTTCGCTGGCTGTGGAATTCCGTCAAGATCGCCGCCGTCAGCGCCGGTCTCGTCCTCCTCCTGTCCTCCACCTGCGCCTATGCCTTCGCCCGCATGAAATTCCGGGGCCGCGAGCCCCTGCTCTCCAGCCTGCTCATCCTGCAGATGTTCCCGATGGTTCTGGCCATCATCGCCATCTACTCCATCCTCGAAACCCTCGGCCGCTGGATCCCCGCCCTCGGCCTCGACAGCCATCCCGGCCTGATCCTCGCCTATCTCGGCGGCATCGCCACCCACGTCTGGATGATCAAGGGCTACTTCGATTCCCTTCCCATCTCCCTGGAGGAATCCGCCGCCATCGACGGCGCCACGCCCTGGCAGACTTTCCGCCTGATCATGCTGCCTGCCTCCCTGCCCATTTTCGCCGTCGTCTTCATCCTCGCCTTCATCGGCCTGCTCGGCGAATATCCCCTCGCCAGCGTCGTCCTCCAGCGCACCGATCAGTGGACCCTCGCCGTCGGCGCCAACAGCTTCCTCTACGAACAAAATTATCTCTGGGGCGATTTCGCCGCCACCGCCGTCCTCTCCGGCCTGCCCATCACCATCCTCTTCCTCGCCTGCCAGCGATTCCTCGTCTCCGGCCTCACCGCCGGCGGAGTCAAGGAATGAGCGGCTTGTTCGACCTGCTTCTCTCCTGGCTCGCCGCCGGCGGCGTTTTTCTCGGCTGGACCGCCTGCGTCCTGCTCTGCCTTTCCGGACTCGGACTCGCCGCCGTCTC
>CAZHSS010000021.1:0-13020 GCA_964535205.1 uncultured Verrucomicrobiota bacterium | reverse complement strand
ATGCCAGCCCCGGTCAGAATCAGCGGGACCGGCCCCAGCACGCGGCTGAGCATCGTGAACCCGCCCACCGCGAACGCGAACCTGATGACGTTGCGGTTTTCCATCCGCCCCTATCGGGTCTTGGCCCCCGCCGCCCGGACGGACGGGCACAGGTCCGCCACCGGGCAGGCGCCGCAGTCCGGCTTCCGCGCAAGACAGCACCGCCGGCCGTGGAACACCATCACGTGCGACCAGGCTGTCCAGTCCTTTTCCGGCACGATCTTCTGCAGCGCGCGCTCGATCTTCACCGCGTCGGTCTGCCCCTTCACAAATCCGAGGCGGTTGGACAGCCGGATGAAGTGCGTGTCCACCACCAGGCCCGGCTTCCCGAACACCGTCGCCACCAGCAGGTTCGCCGTCTTCCGCCCGATCCCCGGCAGCGACACCAGCACGTCGAAATCCCCCGGCAGCTCCCCGCGGAATTCGGCGTCCAGCCGCGCCATCAGCGCGCGCACGTTCTTCGCCTTGTTCCGGAAAAAACCCGTCGAATGGAATTCGCGCTCCAGCGTTTCCCGGGGCGTCCGTGCCCAGTCCCGGGCCGTGCGGTATTTTTTGAACAGCGCCGGCGTGACCAGATTCACGCGCTTGTCGGTGCACTGCGCCGACAGGATCGTGGCCACCGCCAGCTCCAGCGGCGTGGACCAGTCCAGTTCGCACTTCGCGTCGGGGTAGCGGCGGCGCAGGCGCCGGAGGATCTCCCCGGCACGGGCGCGCTGCTGAATCCGGGTTTCGCGGGGCACGGGTCCTAGCCTTCCGCCTGGTCCTGCAGAAAGCGCAGCCGCCCGTTCAGGTACGGCCCCGGGAACTGCTCCACCAGCAGGGCCAGCTGCTCGCCCGAATCAAATACGTTCACCAGCGCCTCGTAGTCGGCCCGCGCAAAATGCAGCACCGCCTCCAGCTTCCGGGTGCCCGCGTCCTGCACCACGAAGCACAGCTGCTCGTCGGTCGAATCCTGAGCGTTGAACCGCAGGATCTTCCGGTCCGCCGGCAGCCGGTCCGGATTCTGCCCGTACATCATGTACTTGACGTGCTCGATCAGGCGCGCGTCCAGCCCTTCCTCCAGCAGGAAAATCCGCTCGACGAGCTCGCTCCAGTCGATCACGAGATGCACGTCCGGCGGCTCCACGTCCGGCGGCAGCAGACGATCCAGTTCCGCCGCGCCCGCCGCGAAATCCGCCTCCACGTCCGCCAGGGTGCGGCTGCCCGTCACCGGATCGCAATGAATCAGGATGTCCTCCGCCCGGTGGCGGTACACCACCGGCTTGTCCACCCGGAACCCCTTGCCGCAGCCCGGACAGTCCACCCGGTTGATCCGCCCGGACAGCAGCTGAGTCCGCAGCCCGGGCTCCTCGTCCATGTCCAAGACATCCCACAACTCCACGTCCTGCAGCTGGCCGCAAAACGGACAGGCAATCCGGTGCTGACTGGTATTTGGCATAGGCAGGCAATCATCCCGTCCCCGGCCCGAAAAATCAATGCCGAACCGAGTCAGGGGGCGGGCAGGATTCGGCCGGGCTCGTAGGTCTGCATCAGGCGCAGAAAGACCGGCTCGTATTCTTCGTAGAATTCCGGCGGCATGCTGAACTGCACGTGATGGGCGAGGTCGCCGGTCAGGAAGTCCAGCAGCAGCACCTTGCTTTTGAACAGGCGGGCGGAGCGCTTGATGGCGCGGTGCGGGCCCACGTAGGCGAACTCCATGGGCATGTTGGCGGCCAGGCTGCGCTCGACCCGGCGCAGGTTCTCCACCAGCCCGTCGAAGGTCAGCCCGTTCGTCACCACGGCCTGGATCGCCATGTCCATGCCGTACGGCCCCTGGAACACCACATTGAACGGCGAACCCGCCTCGGGGCGGACCCGGACCCAGTGGCGCGGCGGCACCAGGCTGAACCGGCCGGCGGGATCCTCGTAGCGAGGCCCCTCAAGCCCCCCGGCGATGTCCGCGGCATCGCCTTTGCGCGATTCCTTCCCGGTGCGCTGAAAGCGCCCCAGGCGCCCGGCGAGATGCCGCACGTCGGCCGCCAGCGCCGCCAGCAGCACCAGCCCGAATACCCAGATCGTCCAGCGCAGGCGCGTCTTCCGGGCGTCCTGGCGGCGACGATCTTCGCGCTCGCGCAGGCCCGCCCGGGCGCGGAACGCGGCCAGCTCCTCTTTCGTTGGCGAACGCGGCGCCATCAGTTGCGCACCGCGAAACGGGTGACCGATTCCGGCAGCCAGTCCCAATACGGCAGGTATTCGGCGGGCAGTTCCTCCACGAGGCGTTCGGAAGCGATGATATCCAGCCGCAGGGGATCCTCGCGATTCGGCAGCGCCCGTTCATCGCGGACATAGAGCTGCGGATCGCCGGTGGCGTCATCGAGAACCGCCTCGAACTGCAGCAGGCGGTCGGCGGCGCCGAAATAATCGAAGGACTCGTCCAGCCCCGACTCGGCCACCTGCAGGAAGCGCAGAAAGCGCCCCTCGCCCAGGGTGTTTTCCATCTGGTTGTACAGCGCCCCGCGCAGCTCTTCGCCTTCCACCGGATAGGGCGGAATGCTCAGGACCACCTGGTTGTCGGCAGGCGTCTCCACCTGGATGTAATCGGCCTCCACGTTCCACAGCGCGGCGCGGGTTCCCGCCAGCGCCGTGTCCAGCCGGTACGTTTCCTCCTCGTTGATCCGCAGCAGCCGGATGAGATCTTCGCTGACGCCCAGATTCTCGTCCACGGGGTCGAGCCGCAGATGGGCCATCTGCTCCTCGGGCAGCGGAAACGTGCCGCGCACGTTGTCCAGAATCCATGTCAGCATGTCGTCCAGCCGCCCCCGCAGGCGCACGTTGTCCTGCTCCAGTTCAAACGCCCGGCGCTCCCATTGTTCCATGCCGCCGCCCCCGGGCGCGGCCGGCGCCGAGACATCCGTCTCCAGGGCCGATCGCCAGGCCAGCGGGGTGGCCGCCGGCGCCGGCGCCGGCGGGGTCTCGAGGGAGGGTGCCGGCAGGGAGCCGGTCCGGGAAACAAGCCGCACCGCGGCCGGATCTTCCCGCTCTGCAACGGTCAGCCACCAGGAAGCAAACAGGAAGAATCCCGCCACCGCTCCCGCCGCCGCCAGCGTAACAAGACATTTCCTGGTGATGTCCGGCTCCAGCATGCGCTGCCCCCGCGCCGTCCGCCTACAACACCGCAGCGGCCTGCATGGCCTCGTCAACCGAGGGATACAGGCGAACCAGTTTGCTCATGCCCAGCAGTTCAATCGTCTTGGTGATCCGGCGGTTGAGCCCGGCAATGCCGAAAAACGAAAGCGTCTGGATCGCGATGCGCTGGTAGCGGCCCAGCAGCGCCAGCCCCTTGCTGTTGACATAGCTGAGCTGCTCGCAGTCCAGCACGATGCGCACCCCCGGCGTGTTGACCATCGGATCCAGAAGCGACTTGAACTGCTCATGCGTCATCGAGTCCAACGGGCCGGATACATGGACCAGCTGGATTCCATCGCGATTCTCGATTTGCGTCGTTAGGACAGCATCTGCCATGATCGTCTGGTCTCCTTAAGATCACTGCTTGAGGTCACAACCAAACCGGCAAGCGTGTCGACCCTACTCCAGCCGGCCCGCAATGATCAACCCTGAAATGCCGGCAACGCCTCCCGGAATCCGCTATCCCCAACGAGTTGCGCCTACCGTTCCCGGGCATCACAGCAGCGCGGCGGCTTGCAACGCATCGTCCACCCCGGGATACACCCGGACCAGTTTTCCCATGCCCAGCAGGTCAATCGCCTTGAGGATCCGGGGATTGAGCCCGGCCACCCCGAAAAACGCCAGGCTGGAAGACAGCATCCGCTGGTAGCGGGCCAACAGCGTCAACCCCCGGCTGTTGACATAGCTGAGTTTTTCACAATCCAGCACGATGCGCGCATGCGGCTCGGCCACCAGAGGATCCAGGTAGTCGCGGAACTGATCGTGCGTGATGGAATCCAGCGGCCCCGAGACATGAATCAGCCGCACCCCGCCCCGATCTTCCTGCTCCATCGTCAACGCCGCGCTTGTCATCGGTAACACCTCCGCTTTCCATCGTCCGCACTATACCCCCCACGGATGCCGTCAGACAACCGCGAATTCCTACCGCCCCCTCACCCCGGTCGGTACGCGACCCGCCCGGAGCCGCTACATGGCCGAAGCCACATCCAGGGCTTCGGCCACCGTGGGATACCACTTGACGATCCGGTCCATCCCCAGCAGCTTGATCCCTTTCTGGGCGCGGGCGTTCAGGCCGGAAATCCCCAGAAAGGAAAATTCCTGTTTCGCCGCCCGCTGATACCGGACCAGCAGCGTCAGCCCCCGGCTGTTCACGTAGGACAAGCCCTCGCAGTCCAGCACAATCTTTGTCCGCGACTGGGTGATGCGCGGTTCCATGAAGGACTTGAACTGCTCAAACGTCACCGAATCCAGCGGTCCGTTCACATGGATTACTTGAATGCCCTGGCATTCTTCGGCTTCCAGATTCAATCTCGATTCCGACATGCGACCTTCTCCTCTGAGTCCCTGGTTTCTTCATTCGGCATAACCGCCCGAATCTGGTCTTAACATATTCTTAACAATTCGTCCGCGCAAGCCTTTTTCTCTTAAGGAATGCGCCTGAAAGCCGTCCCTCCGACAGCCCGGATGGCTGGTTACGGGACCTCCACCGCCGTGCGATACACCACAGCCCGGCCGTTTTGGGGCCATTCCCGACCGGGCCGGATGCCGATGGCGCGGGCCGCCATGTCCAAGTAGGGTTCCGGCTGCACCCAGATGAAGGGTTCTTCGGGCGGCCCTTTCACGCCCGTGCCCCCGATCACCGGCCAGCCCGAGTCGTCGAAGTCCGCCGCGGCCCAGTCGCCGGCGGGATCAAAGGCGTATTTCCAGACGGAGGGGTCGGTTCCCGCAAACCACCCGCCCTTGCGCAGGGCCAGCAGCACCCAGTCGGGATAGCGCTGCCGGGGCGCCTGGATCGCCAGCACATGGCGTCCCGGCGGCAGGTCCAGCAGCGCCGCCTCCAGCCGCTCCGGATTCCCGCCCTGCATCACCTCCCGGCCGTCAAGGTACAGCTTGGCCGGCATGTTGGCATAGAACACCGCCAGCGCCAGCCCCTCTTCGCGGTGGCGCCGGATCCGCTCGGCCGCCGCCCGCACATCGGGATCGGCATCCGCCAGAAAGCCGTCCAGCGGGTCCGCCCCGCCCAGCCGCTCGTCGTAGAGCGCCTGGCGGAACTCCAGCATCCGCCGCACGACGGGCGGATACTGCACACCGTGGCGCCGCAGCCGCGCCGCCAGCTCGTCGCGCGCCCCCTGCCAGTCGCCGAACCGCTCGTGATTCCACACCGCCGTCATGACCACGCCCGGATCCAGCCGCAGGTCCTGCGGCGCCGCCCGGTCCTCCGACCGCAGCCGCATCGTGTCCGCCGTCTGCGGCGCATCCAGATACGCCCAGCCCACGCTCTCGAAATAGGCCTGGCTCGCCTGTTCCGGCCCGCGCTCGAACTCCATGTCCAGCGATTCGCGGAACACCGACGGATCCATCGCGTGCACCCGGTACTGCACCGTCCGGAACGGCTCTTTCACAAACAGCCCGTGGGTCGGCCCCGCCATGATATTCTGGTAATACCACCCGCCGTTGAAATAGTCCTCCAGCCCCGTCCCCAGCCAGCCCGGCGTCTTTTCCCGGTCTTTGCGGATGTGTTCATCCCCCTCCAGCGCCCAGTAGGTCCCGTCCAGCGTCACCACCGACAGCAGGCAGCCCACGAATTTTCCCCGACCCTGCACATTCAGGATGGCGTGCGCCTGCCCTCTCTCCTTCGGCGTCGTGCGCCGCCAGTTGGCGTGGAAATAGCCCAGCCGGCCGATGGGCGAGGACTCGCGCTTCTCCACCCACACGCGAATCGTCACCGGCACCGCCGGAATCCGGCCGGCCGCCAGCCGGATCTCCGCCGACTCCGCAAACGGCATCGGAAACGCGCAGAACAGCGCGTCGCCTTCCATGCCGAAATACAGCGACCGCGCCCGGACCCGCCGCCACGGCACCCCACACAAATCCCCCAGCGGCGCCTTCACGCTTTCGTTCGTCGCCCCGTCATAGCGGATGGCCACCTGCCAGTCGCGCAGCGCCGCGTCGCGCCGGTCTTCCGGTATCGCGTCCCACTGCGGTTCGAACTCGATCCGGCGGATCACCCCCGGGCCCTCGATCGTCATCCCCTGCTTCCAGTCCGTCAGCACGGTTTCCACCCGGTCGCCCGCCTCCGGCAGGCGGTTGGCCGCCCACACCGCCTGCACCCGGTCGAGCGCGGCGGCATCCCGTTCCGGCAGCGGCCAGGTAAAGCTCTCCACGGGCGTGCCCCGCGGCAGCGCGGACTCCGACACCTGATAATAGAGCTTCCGCGGGGAACCGCTCAGGTCCGGCACTCCTTCTTCGCATTCGATCCGCAAACTCCGGGCGTACGGCATCGGCACGAACGAATACCAGCAGTAGTTATTGTACTCCGCCAGCGGCGCCCGGAACGACGCCATCCTCCCGCCGAACAGCTCCTTGATGTCCCCCTCGAACCGCGGCGCCGCCTCGCCGTCGAAATAGAAACGGAACCGGTGCGGCTCGCCGTCCTTCGCCCCCGTGAACCACACCCGCGAGACATAGCCAGGCCCCTTCAGGTCCACCAGCACCTTCCAGCCCGGCGTGGCGCTGTCGCGCAGAAACGTCCCGTAGTCCTCGTTGGCGCCCGTGCGGTCGTACGACGTATGGATACGCGTGTCTTCCTGATTCAGCCGCGCCAGCCACAGCGGATCCGCCAGCCGCTCCGCCAGCGCCGCCACCGTCACCGGCGGCCCCTCCGGCGCCCGGCCGCAGCCCGCCGCCAGCCCCAGCGCCCCCGCCAGACCCGCCTTGCCCATCCATTGCCAAATATGCTTCATTTCCACCTCGCAACTCCCTACTATGGCGAAACAGTCCGAACAAATGAACCCTTTTCCGGCAGATCCTTGTTTCGTTTCCATCCCCAGGGCCCTCCCACCGGAGGACCATGCCGGGAGACTTATCGTTGGACATCGCACCTCTTGGCCATGTATCCTTTCATCCTCTCGCTGTTGCGTTTTCAGTTTGGCCATTTGTGGATGATCTGGCCGGCATGCCGGACGATATGCCGTCAACCATGAAGCAAACCCATCATGTTTAAACGAATTCTGGTCACCGGCAGTACAGGCTTTCTCGGGCATCACATCATGCCCCGCCTGCGCGAGGCTTTTCCCGAGGCTGATCTGATTGGACTGGGCCGCCGCGACTTCGATCTGCTCGAACCCGGTGCCCCCGCCGCGATGCTCCGCCAGATCCGGCCCGACTGCGTCGTCCACCTGGCGGCCAAATCCGGAGGCATTCTATCCAACAGGTTGTATCCCGCTGTTTATTTTTATGAAAACCTGGCGATGAACCTCCACGTCTTCCACGAGTCCTGGAAAGCCGGCGTCAAGAAGCTCGTCACCTTCATGGGCGGGTGTTCCTATCCCGCCGACGCCCGCTCGCCCATCGGCGAAGACCAGATGTGGAACGGCTATCCCCAGATCGAAAGCGCCGGGTATTCGGTCGCCAAAAAAATGCTCCTCACGCAGTCCTGGGCCTATCGCGTCCAGCATGGCTTCAATTCCCTCGTATTGATCCCGGGCAATGTCTACGGCGAATGGGACAACTTCCATCTCGAAGAGGCCCATGTCATCCCCGCGCTGGTCCGGAAATACGTCGAGGCGCAGGAACGCGGCGACCCCACGATCACGGCCTTCGGCTCGGGCCGCCCCACCCGTGATTTCGTCTATGCCGGCGATGTCGCCGCCGCCGTTCCGTGGTTCATTGAGAACTACGACTCCAGCGATCCCGTGAACATCTCCGCCGGACGCCGGATTTCGATTCGTGAACTGGCTGAAACCGTCAGGAAAACCACCGGGTTTTCCGGCGACATCGTCTGGGACACCGCCCAGCCCGATGGACAGATGGACAAGATCTTCGACGTGGCCCGCCTGCATGCGCTGGGGCTTTCCTGCAACACCTCCTTGGAAGAAGGCCTCCGCCGCACCGTCCAATGGTTCGTGAAGGCCCGTCTGGAAGGGACCGTCCGGCTCTAGCGTGAAAACCTGCATCGTCCTCGGCGCCAAAGGATTCATCGGCTCGGCTATCGCCGCCGAAGCCACCGCGCGCGGCTATGCCGTGACCGCCGTGGATCTCGACAACTACGCGGAGTGCCGCGGGACGGAAGCCGACCTGCTCGTCAACGCGTCCGGCAATTCCCGCAAGTACATCGACGACCAGGACCCCGTGCGCGGCTATGATCTGTCCGTCACCTCGGTCATGAACGTGCTCCATGATTTCCACTGCGACCGGTTTGTCCAGCTCTCCTCGGGAGCGGTCTATCCCAACGAAGGAGATCCGCATCGCAATGCCGAAGAAACCCCGCTGACGCCCGCCGGAATGTCCCGCTACGGCTTCCACAAATGGCTGGCCGAACAGCTCGTTCTCCACTATGCCCCGCATTGCCTCATCCTGCGCCTGGGCGGATTCGTCGGCCCCCGCCTGGTGAAAAACGCCGTCTGCGACCTGCTGTCCGGCAACCCGCTCCATGTCCACCCCGATTCGGAGTTCCAGTTCATGGACACCCGTGACCTGGCGCGGGCCGTGTTCGAGTTGTGCGAACGCTCACCGGTTCCCGCTTCTCCCCTCAATCTGTCGTCCCGCGGAACGGTCTCCGTTCGCCAAATCGCCGAATGGGCCGGCGTCAATCTGCCTCCGGACGCCTTTCAACGCCCCCTCATCCGAGCAGAGTTGAACGTCGGGCAAGCCGCTCGCCTTCTGCCCCTGCCCGACACCTCTCAAACCCTTCGCACCTTCATTCAGGAGGTCCGGACCGGAGCGTTGCCCCTGCCATGATCATCTCCCGAACCCCATTTCGCATCAGTTTCTTCGGCGGCGGCACGGATTTCCCGGACTTCTTCCGCCAATGGGGCGGGGCGGTCCTCGCCGCCACCATCGACAAATACTGCTATCTGTCCATTCATCGTCTGGCGCCTCTCTTCAACCACCGGTTCCGCGCCAGTTATTCCCAAACGGAATCCGTACTGCATCCCTCCGAGTTTCGGCACCCGCTGATTCGCGAAACTCTCCTCCTGCTCAATCAGCAGGACGGCATCGAAATCGCCCATACAGCCGATCTGCCGGGACGGACCGGCCTGGGAACCTCGTCGTCCTTCACCGTCGGCCTTCTCCATGCGCTCCAGGCCTTTCACGGCCGCCGTTGCACACCGGAGGAACTGGCCCGGCAGGCCATCACGGTGGAACGCTCGCGAGTGGGCGATGCCGGAGGCTGGCAGGATCAATACGAAGCCGCCTACGGCGGCTTTCACCGCATCGATTTCAACCCGGATGACACCGTGCGCGTCGGCGATCCCGCCATCTCCGAAACCCGGCTGCACGAACTCGAAGATCACTTGATGCTCTTTTATCTGGGCGCCGAACGTTCTTCGGATTCCATATTGCGAGCCCAGGAACAACGCACCCGCACCAATGAATCCACCCTGCGGACAATGCGTCAAATGGTGGACCACGCCGAAGCCATCCTGGCCGGAACGGGTCCCCTGGGCGAATTCGGCGACCTGCTGCATGAATCCTGGCAGCTCAAGAAAAGCCTTTCCGTCGGCATCAGCACCCCCCAGATCGACCTGGCCTACGCCACCGCCCGTGCCGCCGGGGCGCGCGGCGGCAAACTGCTCGGCGCCGGCGGACGCGGCTTTCTCTGCCTTTGCACCGAACCGGACCGACAGCCCGCCGTGCGGACCGCCCTCCGTGACCTCGCCGAAGTCCGCTTCCGCTTCAGCCCCGAAGGCAGTCGCATTATCTTCACCGATCATGAGTGATCGCCCGAAAATCGGGCTTTGGTTCCGCTATGGCCCCGCGGACCACAGCGAGCTCTTCCATGCCATGCCTCCGATTGTGGCCGCTCTTGCCCGGCATGCCGAAGTGCATTACTACGGCATGCGCACATCCACTCCTGTCCCGGACGCTATCCGCGACCATGCCGTCCTGCATGCCCTCCCCTTTCGCGTGGACCGCACCCGGACCCGCGACAAACTTCTCAAAACCGCGTTATGGATGCTCTGCCTGCCGATCATCGCGCTGGATTGCCGCCGCCGCGGCATTCGCGCCGTGTATATCGATGAAACCATTCCTCTCTCGGCGCTCCTGGCCCGCGGATTCTTCGGTCCCCGCATTGCCATAACCGTTGCCGACTTTTTTACCGATATCTACTTCAAGGGACCCCTCCACCGGCTGGGCCGACTGCTGCGCTCTCTCGACCTTTGGAGCTGGAAACACCTGCCCCTCATTTTCACCCGCGCCGGTGCCACCCGTTCGTTTCTTGCACGGCACGGCCTCGATCCCACACGCGTCCATCCCGTCTATGACCCTTGCGATTTCTCCCTCTACCACCCGTTTTCACCCGACCAGCGGGAAGCGGCCCGGCGCCGCTTCAACTACGGCCCTGACGACATGGTCCTTGTCCATCACGGCATCCTCCACCCCAACAAGGGCAATGACCGGATCATTCGAGCCCTTGCGGATCTCCGCACGGATTTCCCTCGCCTGCGGTTTCTGCTTGTCGGTGATGGCCCGGAAATGACGTCCCTCTGCCGCCTGGTTCGGACACTGCATATGGAGGACGTCTGCACTCTGACCGGCTGGCTGCCCACCCCGCATGACGTCTGCCTTGCCCTGAATGCCGGGGATATCGGCCTCGTGATGCGCACCGGTGCTGAATCAGATGACTTTCACATGACCGGCGCACTGGTCCACGCCATGGCCTGCGGCCTGCCGATTCTGGCGGCCCGTCTCGGCGGCGTATCCGAAGTCGTTGTTGAAAACCGAAACGGCCTCCTCTTCAACCCAGCGGACATGGGGGAATTCCAGCTTCAGTTGGGACGACTGATTCGCGATCCCGCACGACGTGCCCGCTGCGGCCGCACCGCTGCCGAAGATGCCCGGCTCTATTTCGACGTGCAGCGCATCACTGACAGCACCGTCCAGCCGCTCCTGCAATTGGCCGGAATCCATGCGACGGCTGACCCCGGGGTCAGCCCTTAAATGGTAAATTTGAAAGAGTCAGTCTGTCACGGCGCCGAACGACGCGCTGCCGACCTGGCGGGCGTACTTGGCCAGCACGCCACGCGTCTCTTTCGGGCGGGGCGGCTTCCATGCCGCCCGGCGCTTCTTCCACTCCGCGGCCGGCACGTCCACGTCCAGCCGGCGCGTGTCCGCGTCAATCCGGATCCGGTCGCCGTTTTTCACCCAGGCGATCGGCCCGCCCACGGCCGCCTCGGGCGAGAGGTGCCCCACCACGAATCCGTGGCTGCCCCCTGAAAACCGTCCGTCGGTGATCAGCGCCACATCCTTCCCGAGTCCCCTCCCCATGATCGCCGACGTGGGCGACAGCATTTCCCGCATGCCCGGGCCGCCCCGCGGCCCCTCGTTGCGAATGACCACCACATGGCCTTTTTTCACGCGACCCTTCAGGATCGCCGCCAGCGCGGTTTCCTCGGACTCGAACACGATGGCGCGCCCCTCGAACCGGACGCCTTCGTGACCGGTGATCTTCGCCACCGCCCCTTCGGGCGCCAGGTTGCCGCGCAGAATCACCAGATGCCCCGTCGGCTTGATCGGCGCCGACAGGGGACGGATGATCGCCTGCTTCGCCGGGTATGGCCGGACGTTCCGCAGGTTCTCCTTCAGGGTCCGGCCCGTCACCGTCAGCAGTCCGCCGTCCATCAGGCCTTCTTCGATCAGCCGTTTCATCAGCGGCGCCGTGCCGCCGATGGCCACCAGGTCTGACATCACATGCCGCCCGAACGGCTTGAGGTCCGCCAGCACGGGCGTGCGCGCCCCCACCCGTGTAAAGTCGTCCAGCTCCAGCCGGACGTTGGCCGCGTGGGCGATGGCCAGCAGGTGCAGGACGGAATTGGTGGAGCCGCCCATCGCCATCACCAGGGCAATGGCGTTCAGGAAGGCCTCGCGCACCAGAATGTCGGACGGCCGGATACCGCGCCGGATCAGCTCCGCCACCGCGCGGCCCGCCTCCCGGCAGTCGCGCACCTTGGCCGCCGACACGGCGTTCTGCGCGCCGCTGTTCGGCAGGCTCATGCCCAGGGCTTCGATCGCCGACGCCATCGTATTGGCCGTGTACATGCCCCCGCACGACCCCGCCCCGGGAATCGCGCAGGCCTCGATCTCCCCCAGCTCCCTGCCCGTGATTTCCCCGCGGGCCTGCCGGCCCACCGCCTCGAACACGCTGACGATATCCACCTTCTTCCCGTGATGGCAGCCGGGCTTGACCGTCCCGCCGTAGACAAACACCGCCGGCCGGTTCAGCCGCGCCATGGCGATCAGGCAGCCGGGCATGTTCTTGTCGCAGCCGCCGATCGCCACCAGCCCGTCAAAGGCCTCGCAGGCCGCCACCGCTTCGATCGAATCGGCGATGATCTCGCGCGACACCAGCGAATAGCGCATGCCGGCCGTCCCCATGGAAACCGCGTCCGAAATGGTGATGGTGTTGAAGATCACCGGCTTGGCTCCCGCCGCCGCCACGCCTTCCGCCGCGCGCCGTGCCAGGCGGTCAATGTGCAGATTGCAGGGCGTGACCTGGCTCCAGGTAGACGCCACCCCGACCTGCGATTTGCGAAAATCCTCCCGCGTGAATCCCACGGCGTGCAGCATCGCCCGGCTGGCCGCCCGTTCCGTCCCGTCCGTCACCGCCTGCGACCAGTTCCGGTGCAGCGATCCCTTCTTCTGTGTGGTCATGCTCAGTCCTTCCGTATCGGCTGGACAAACAGCCTACCCCGCTTCCCTCTTCCGCGCAACAGCCCCCCCTACTCCGCGGCATCCGCCTCGTCGCGCGGCATCAGGCGGCGCTTGAGCGCCTCGGCGAATCCCTCGGCCAGGCTGTACATCACCGGCACCAGC
>CAZHSS010000020.1:0-13247 GCA_964535205.1 uncultured Verrucomicrobiota bacterium | reverse complement strand
CTTCCACCGTCCGCAGATCCCCCACGACCCGGCCGGCCCGGCCGCGCTCGACCGCGGCCAGCACCGGCGGGCCGGCCAGCGCCGCCAGCAGCCCCAGCACCGCCAGCACCACCAGGAGTTCGATCAGGGTGAAACCCGCCTTCAATCCCGCTTCCTCAACCGATAATTTCGATTTGGCTCAGCGCTGAAATCTTCCATCAAGATGACCCGGACCGGCGTGACGTCCACCGGACTCCAGATTCCGCCTTCCAGGTTGGTGGTGGCTTCCAAAACGAAGTCCTCGTAATCGGTCGTGAATTGCACCGCCACGCCGCCGTGCGGTCCCTGCGCCACGTGCAAAACCGGGCCGATCTCCTGCACGAACAGTTCGTAGCCGTCGATCCAGGTGTCGCTTTCCTGATTCAGGATCCCCACGGCCGAAAACCAGTCCGACGTGGCGGGAGGCTGCCGCCTCAGATCCGTCCGGGGCAGCCGCAGCGGAAGGGTCCGCCCCGTGGCGTCCGCGGCGATGCAAATCCGGTTCGACCACGCCGCCTGGCCCCAGCCGTTCGTGTCCGCCAGCCGGATGCCGTCGAGGCGCACCCGCATGCCCTGCCAATGCTCGCCGCCCGACTCCCGCGCGGGGTCGAAAATCGCGCGGTCGTCCGCATCCTTCAGGTCCGCCAGCGTAATCGCCTCCGCGGCCGGCAGGCCGACGTTCGCCTGCACCAGCGCCACGTCGAAATCGTTCGAGTAAGTCGTGCGGTGCATCTCGTTGACGTTCCGCTTGCCGTTGTAAAACACGGCTTTCCGCGCCGTCACCTCCACCCGGTCGCCCTTGCGGAACTTCCGCCCGGTCCCGGCGAACATCACCCGTTGCAATTCGTTCGACCAAGTCGCTTCGTCGTAGTGATCCCCCAGCACGCTGCGCTGCGCCATGTACAGCGCCGTGCCGCCGCGATCCCCTTCCGCCGCGGCCTGGATGAACATCTGGTACTGTCCGCCGTCCGGCGGACGCGCAGCCTCGGGGTTGAACGCCACGTCGAGCATCTCCTCCGGATCGTTCAGGATCACGCCCTGGATCTTGAAGGGCAGGGTTTCCGCCCAGTCGCTGGCCCCGTTCGTCTGGACGGCCTGCAATTCCGCATGCGTCACCACCGCGGTTTGTCCGAAAGCCGCCGCGCAAACGCTCCCCGCCACCGCCGCCAGCGCCAGCCGCATTTTCATCGGGCTCGAAAGGTAGGGACGGCGCGCCGCGCCGTCCGTTCCTTTCGCCGGCAGCGGACGTCGACGGCGCGGCGTCCCTACCCTTCCGGACTCGACCTGGACCTCATTGGTTTTCACGTTCATTCCGCATGTTCCGTCGTCGTGATCGTCAGCTTGCCGTGCTTCACCCCGCGCACCGCCGCCAGCTTGTCCGCCAGCGTCCGCACCGGGTCCGCCGGGCCGCGCACCACGAGCGTCTCCAGGCAGTCGTGGTGGCTCAAATGCACGTGCATGACCGACACGATCAGGCCCTCCGCGTCGTGCTGGAGGTCCGTCAGCTTGGCCTGCAGGTTGCGGGCGTGGTGGTCGTAGACCAGCGTGATCGTCCCGGCGATCTCCTGCTTGCCGCGCCGCGAGCGGTGTTCGACCACCGCGTCCCGCACCAGGTCCGCCACCAGGGCCGAACGGCTGGCTGCCTTTTTGTCCGCCACCAGGCGGTCCAGGTCCGCCGCCAGGCCGTTGGGCAGCGACAGGCTCAGCCTTGCAATGCCGGCCGCCGCCGTGTTATTACGAATATTCATATTGGTAATAATGACGTGAAAACCGGTTTTCTCAAGTTTATTCTGCCCTTGGCGTTTTGGGGATCGTGCGCAACCGCGCCCGACCCCGACGCCGCGTTCTTCCTCGCGCAAGCCCGCGAGGGAACCGTTTTCCCCCTGAAAATCGTTGCCATTCCGCCGCGGGCGAGTACAGTACGCCCCTAAACGGCCGCCCCGGGGCCGTGCCGGAATTTCAAAAAAGAACCCAGGAGATCCCACATGTTCCAGATCGCATCCATCCACGCCCGCGAAATCCTCGATTCCCGCGGCAACCCCACCCTCGAAGCCGACGTCGTCTTGACCAGCGGCGTGCTCGGCCGCGCCGCCGTGCCCTCCGGCGCCTCCACCGGCGTCAACGAAGCCCTCGAACTGCGCGACGGCGACGCCAAGCGCTACCTCGGCAAGGGCACCCTCAAGGCCGTCAAGAACGTCAACGGCCCCATCGCCAAGGCGCTCATCGGCCTGGATGCCCGCGACCAGAAGGCGATCGACGACGCGATGCTCAAGCTCGACGGCACCGAGACCAAGTCCAAGCTCGGCGCCAACGCCATGCTCGGCGTTTCCATGGCCGTGGCCCGCGCCGCCGCCGCCACCCTCGAAATCCCGCTGTACCGCCACCTCGGCGGACTCAACGCCCATGTCCTGCCCGTGCCGATGATGAACGTCATCAACGGCGGCGCCCACTCCGACGCCCCCATTGATGTCCAGGAGTTCATGATCGTGCCCCGCGGCGCCAAGTCCTTCTCCGAAGGCCTGCGCATGGGCACCGAGGTCTTCCACTCCCTCAAGAAGATCCTCAAGGGCAAGGGCCTGTCCACCGCCGTCGGCGACGAAGGCGGCTTCGCCCCCAAACTCGCCAGCAACACCGCCGCCCTCGAAGTCCTGGTCGAGGCCATCAAGGCCGCCGGCTACAAGCCCGGCAAGGATGTCTTCATCGCCCTCGATGTCGCCGCCAGCGAGTTCTTCGACGCCAAAACCAAGAAGTACGTCCTCTCCAAGAGCGACAAGTCCCGGCGTTCCGCCGCCGACATGGTCGCCATGTACGAGGGCTGGTGCAAGAAGTTCCCGATCGTCTCCATCGAAGACGGTTGCGCCGAAGGCGATTGGGACGGCTGGAAACTGCTGACCGAAAAGCTCGGCGGCACCATCCAGCTCGTCGGCGACGATCTGTTCGTCACCAACGTCAAGTTCCTCCAGAAGGGCATTCAGCTGGGCGTGGCCAACTCGATCCTGATCAAGGTCAACCAGATCGGCACCGTCTCCGAGACGCTCGCCGCCATCGACCTCGCCAAGCGCCATGGGTACACGAACGTCATCAGCCACCGTTCCGGCGAAACCGAGGACAGCTTCATCGCCGACCTCGCTGTCGCTCTGAACGCCGGCCAGATCAAGACCGGCTCGCTCAGCCGCACCGACCGCATCTGCAAGTACAACCAGCTCCTGCGGATCGAAGAAGAACTCGGCGGCGCCGCCGTTTACGGCTGAGCCAACCGCGCAGAGCCCCCAATCCCCCGTCTTCCCCGGCGGGGGATTTTTTTCACCCCAATCCGGCCTTCCGTTTATTTCACTTGTTGCAACAATTGACCTGGCAGCTCGGCTGATGTCCGTCCACGCGGCGGAGGCTCCGCCTTTGGATTTGGCCTTTCCACTCCCCACCCCGGGCATTATGCTCGCATCATGAAAAAGCCTCTGCGCGAATCGCCGGCCACGTACACCATCTCCCTTTCGCGCATTCAGGATCTGCCCAAGCACCGCCGTCCGCGCGAACTGGCGCTGGATGCCGGCGTGGAAAATGTCCCGGACGAGGTGCTGCTGGCCATCCTGCTCCGCACCGGGGCCGCCGGCCAGAGCGTCATTGACCTGGCCCGCCGGCTGCTGGACCGGCATCAGGGCTCGCTGGCCCGCCTGGCCAATGCGTCGCAGGAGGAATTGGCCGATCTGGGCATCAAGGGATTCGGCCCGGTCAAGCGCCTGGAACTGCGCGCGGCCTTCGAACTGGGGCGCCGCGCCGCCAAAGAAGGCTCCGCCCCCCTGAAACTGATCCGCGAACCCGTCCATGTGCTCGAACTGCTGGAACCGGAAACCGCCCGCCGGGACCAGGAAACCGTCTGGGTCCTGCCGCTGGACCAGAAGTACCGCCTGCGCCGCTCCCCCATCGAGGTCACCAGGGGCATCCTCAATGCCAGCCTGTCGCACCCGCGCGAAGTGTTCCGCGAAGCCATCCGGATGGCCGCCGCCGCCGTCATCGTCGCGCACAACCATCCCTCGGGCGATCCCACGCCGTCCGCCGAAGACATCGCCACCACCCGCCAGCTGGTGGAAACCGGCAAAGTCGTCGGCATCCAGGTGCTCGACCACATCATTATCGGCGGCAACCGGCCGCCTCCCGCCCCCTACGCCAGCCTGCGGGAATCCGGCCTGGTGGATTTCAGCTGACCATCCCGCATTGACAAACCCGGCGGCCTGCTCTTGAATGAGCGCGTTTTCCACCAATCGGGAAGGAACCAATTCCATGAACAGACCCCTGATGGCCATGCTGGCCGCCGGATTTCTGGCCGCCCTGTCCCCCGGGACGCGGGCCCAGGATCTGCATGTCATGGCGGATTCCATATTCCAGCCCGCCTTGAAGGAACTGGCCCCGTTGTTCGCCGAGCGGACCGGCACCCAGGTGCGTCTCAGCCTGGCTCCCTCCGCCATTCTGGCCGAGCGCCTCCTGGCGGGCGAATCCGCCGATGTCTTTTTCCCCGCCGGCGACCGGCATCTGCGGCAGGCGCTGGAAAAGGGGCTGGTGGATGTGACCCTCAAGCGCAACATCCTGGTGCTGCCGGAACCGGAAGCGCCGGACGGCGACGCCAACGCCGAACCGGCCTATGCCGCCGCCGCGGTCATGGCCCAGTCCGCCCAGCGGGTGCAGGCCATGGCGTTCCTGGAATTTCTGGCCTCCGACGCGGCGCGCGACGTATTCGCCCGTCAGGGGTTTGGACTGCCCTGATCCCCTCGAAGCGTCTCCGCTTCCGCCATCCGCCCCTGCTGCTTCAGGCATACGGCCAGATTGTGCCGCGCCTTGCCGCTCTCCGGCCGGACGTCCAACGCCCGCCGCAGCAGCCGTTCGGATTCCGGCCAGGCCCCCTGCCGCCCCTCCAGAATGCCCCAGTTGATCCAGGCCGCCGCTTCCCGGGGGTTGCTCTCCGCCGCCCGGGCATACCAGTCGCGGGCGCCCGCCGGGTCGCCGGCTTTTTCCCGCAGCAGCCCCAGCCAGACGGCGGCCGTCGCACTGCGCGGGTTCCGTTCGTAGGCCCTCGTCCATAAGCGTTCCCCCGACTCCCATTCCCCGATCCGCACGGCCACCAGCCCGGCGCACAGGGCTGCCAGCAGCGCCAGGGCCGCGCCGCGCACCGGACGCGGCCACCGCGACAATCCCCATGCCGCGGCCACGGCGATGCCCGGCGCCATGGGATAGAGGTAACGGTCCGCCACCGGATGCAGCAACGGAACCAGATTCGACACCGGCAGGAACAGCACCGCCACCCAGATCAGTCCAAACGACAGCCAGGGGCGGGTCCGGCGCAGGCGCCATGCCGCCCATCCCCAGCCGGCGGCCAGAACCGCTCCGCCCCAGAACCGCCAGGACGCCATGGACCTCACCGGCTCAAACGACGGCGTCACCTTCAGCGGCCAGGGCGCCAGCAGATACCGCACCGTGCGGCCCCACACCGCCGGCAGAGAATACAGGTTGTCCGGAAATCGCAGCGACTCGCCGTTCCACGATCCGCCCAGCGCCTGAAGATCCGCGGGCAGAAAGGCCCACAGCGCGAAAAAGACGGCGGCGACCGCTGCGCACACCGCCACGGCGCCCGCCGCGCGACGGCCCGTCGGGAACGCCTGCGGAAACAGCCCCGGCAGCACCGCCACCAGCAGCGGCAGAGCCAGCGCGGTTTCCTTGGACAGCAAGGCCAGCGCGGTGAACACCGCCCCTGCCATCCCGCCGGCGACGGGACGCCGCCCGGCCGATCCAAACGCATGCAGGGCGGCCAGCATGAACAGCAGGCACAGGACATCCGCCCGGAACCCCGGCGCATGAACCGCCTCCACCCCGGCCGGATGAAACGCAAACAGCAGCCCCGCCCCCGCGATCACGAAATCGCCGGCGCCCAGCCGGCGCAGCAGGAGCATCCACAGTCCCGCGCAACCCAGATGCAGCAGCAGGCTGGTGAAGCGCCAGCCCGACGGCTGCAACCCATGCCAGGCACGATCGAGAAAAAAAGTCGCCAGCACCGCCGGACGCCGGCCGTTCAACACCTGCGGATCGAGCAGCGTCCGCCCGGTCGCCACCTGCGTCCAATTCGCCGGCTCCGCCAGAAAGTCGTTTTCGGCAATCATGCCGATGTCGTCATAGAGAAACGGATGCCCCAGGCCAATCAGCCAGGGGCTGGCGGCCACGGCCAGACAGGCCAGCCATTTCCATGCGCGCGCCATGGGCCGGCTAGTCGCTTTCCGCCGCTTCGGCCGGCTCCGCCGTCTCCCCCGGCGTCCAGGCATGAAGAGTCAGCATCCGTTCGTTGTCGCGAACGGCGAAATGGCTGCCGCGCGGGCTGTGAATGACGGTGGGATAGGCGAACGGCACCCCCTCCAGCAGCGCCACGGCCGGGCCGTGGTCAAACGGATACCGCTCCATCCCGTCCGCCGTGCTGGTCAGCCAGAGGATTCGCCCCGGATGCACCGACTGCAGCCGCCGGAGCATGGCAAAAAAGGCCTCCCGCTGCACATCGTCCGGCGTTTCCCACAGGGGCTTGCCGTTCAGGACATCCCGTCCGGCAGCCAGCAACAGCGGGGTCCCCCAGCGCGGATCGTCCGCCACCACGATATCCCCGGGCCGAATGTGCCCGGCCAGCGTGTCCACCAGGCGGGTCATGCCCCGGTAATCCCCGACCGCCCAGGCTTCGCGGCTGATGGCCGCGCCCTGCGCCAGCGCCCCCGCCAGCAAAAGCAACCCGGCTGCCATCCGCCCCCATTGACGCAACGACGCTTTTTCAAATGCCCACACCGCGAGACCGGCCTGGGCCAGTGCCATGAAGGGCACCCAGAGCACCATGACCCGGCGCAGGGCCCAGGGATAGATTGCGGCAATGCCCCCGTGAAGCAGCAGGGCCGCCATGCCGCCGCCCAGCGCCAGAAGGGCCAGCCGCAGGCGCAGGGTTTCCCGCCGCTGGTTCAGGGCCATCAACGCCATCCCGGCGCCGGCCGCCAGCAGCCAGGCGCTCCCATGAAAGGGAAACAGCCGGAGGACCCCGATGATCCGGTCCCCCGCCACCGGCACCTGGTCGGCGGCAACAATCATGGATGTAACGGGAATCGGCCCGGCCGCCAGCAGGCCGGCCAGCCCCAGCCCCAGCCCGGCCAGAACGCCCGCCGCCCGCACCGCCCGCGCCATCGGTCCGGGAACGTGGAGCGGCCGGTTCCAGGCCGACAGCGCGCCGATGAGCAGCGCGACCGCACCGAACGGAACCAGCACGACCCACAACGCCTGATCCTTGTCCTGCAAGCGGGACAGCGTGACCCAGGCAAAAACCAGGTCCCAGCACAGCCCCAGCGACAACGCACCCAGACAGGTGGCCGCCCGGCGGCGCCACGCCGGCTGCCGGACCATGGCTCCGGCCGCAATCGCCACGACGAGAAACCAGCCGGCAAACACCGGATAATCAAATCGGTTGACGGTTCCCGCAAAGAGCGCCAGCCCCGCCAGCACCGGCCAGGGCGACCCGCGGTCCGACGCCTCCAGATAAAACAGAATCCCCGCGCACAGCAGGAACAGCTGCAGCATTTCGGAACTGGGAATAGCCTGATGATACACCCACAGAGGCGACAGCATCCAGCAGGCCATCGCGACAGCCCGCGCGGCCCTCGACAGCCCGAACGCCGCCAGCAGGGCCCACGCCGGCAGCAGCCCCAGCAAGGCCAGCAGCAGCGGCATGCGATGCAACAGCCCCATGCCGCCCAGCCGGTGCAGCCATGCCCCGCATACCGGCGTCAGCGGGAAAAAATACACCGGCAGGGCACCATCCTCCAGCCGGATCGGCACGCCGGGAAATACCTCCCGATAGCGGCCCTCGCTGGCGCTGGCCAGTTCCCTCTCCGCCCGGCTCATGTCGGCGAACACCGTATCTTTCACCGGCTGCGTGCCGTTGTGCCGTTCGATGGACACCGCCTGATTCACGTAAATGCCGGGATCCCATCCGCCCGCCAGCCACTCCGACCGCGGCGGGTTCGCCAGCGCCAACACCGTCAGCAGGCCCGCCGCCGCCAGTGCCCCGGCCAGGCGCGAGACCATCGCCTTGGCCTTTCCCCCGGTCAGGACCAACCGAATCAACCCGATGCCGGCGACCAGACCCCACATCCCCCAATCCGCCCGCGGCGTCCAGATTCCCATCGCGGCCAGAACCAGGACCGGCAGCAGATTCAGCACCAGGCCCGCCGCCACGATCCGGCCGGCCTGGTTCAGGCCGCCCGGCCACCCGCGTTCATCGCCCCCCCCGTCCCGTTGCCAGGTCCAGGCCCATCCGGGCAGCACCAGCCGCAAAACCAGCAGAAGTCCGCCTGTCCATGCGTCCATGACCGCGTCCGCCCCTCGTTCCGATCAAGGCGCCCGGCGGGAGGCATCCGGTTTCCGCAGCTGGCGGATCTCCGATTCCAAATGGCGGATCCGGAACAGCGCTTCGTCGCCCGCCGCCCGGATGCGATCGAGCATCTCCGCCACCACGCCCACGAGAAACACGGCGCCGCCCGCCCCCAGGAACGCCCCGCCCGCGAAGCCGGCCCACTTGTGCGGAAACAGCCCGCCCGTGCGCAGCTTCACCGACAGCAGAAACAGCAGGAAGCCAAGCCCCAGCACGCCCAGGACGGCGGCGATCTTGGAGAAAAACTTCAGCGGCCGGTAGTCGCGGTAGGTTTTCAGGATGATGGATGCCGTCCGCCAGCCGTAGTGGAACAGGTTGCTGGCCACCCGGCTCTTGCCGTGCTCGCGCACGCCGCGCACGCGCACCGGCACCTCCCGGATCGGCACATCGGCGAACGCCAGCGTCAGAAACACCTCGTGGGTATAGGTGAAATTGCCCAGCAGGTTCAGGCGCAGGCAGGCGTTCCGCGAGTAGGCCCGGAATCCGCAGGACACATCCTTGAACGACTTGTGGGTGATGGAACTGACCCAGCGCGCCATGAAATCGTTGCCCCACCGCTTGGCAAACGGCATCTCCGGCACCAGGGCCGGATCCAGAAACCGCGACGCCGTGACAAAATCCGCCTCCCCCTCGAGAATCGGCGCGATCACCGTGGGAATGTCGTTCGGATCAAACTGGCCGTCGGCGTCAATCGTCACCAGGATGTCCGCATCCAGTTCCGTGGCCTTGGCCAGGCCGCTCCGGAATGCCGCGCCCACCCCCCGGTTCTGCGCGTGCGACACGACCACGGCCCCCTTTTCCCGCGCCAGCTCCGCCGTCCGGTCGGTCGAACCGTCGTCCACGACCAGCACCTGCACCTCGTCCACCCCCGGCAGACTCCGCGGAATCGACTCCAGCACGCGCCCGATGGAGGCCTCTTCGTTCAACGCCGGCATCTGGACCACGAGTTTCATGCGCTGCGCCCCCGCTCAAGTTTTCTAGCGTTCATGTCCTCCCTTATAGTATAGAAAGAGCCAACCAAGCAATCCTTCATGGAAACCCCGTCTGACAATCCAACCCGGACCGTGCTGGTGACCGGCGCCTCCGGATTCATCGGCGCCCACCTCTGCCGGCGCCTGCTGGAACTCGGCCATCGCGTCGCCGGCGTGAGCCGCCGCCATCCCGAAAGCCTCCCGGACGGCGTGGAGTCCTGCCGCGCCGACCTGGCCTCTCCCGGCGAAACCGCCGCGCTGCTCGCCCGCGTGCAGCCGGAATGGATCTTCCACCTGGCCAGCTGCGTCACCGGCGGGCGGGACATGGAGCTGGTGCGCCCGACGTTCGAGGCCAACCTTTCCAGCACCGTGAATCTGATGGAGGCCGCCGCCCGGCAGGGCGGATGCCGCCGGTTTGTCCTGGCCGGCTCGCTGGAGGAACCCGACGCGGTCCAGTCGCCGCCCTCCTCCCCCTATGCCGCCGCCAAGGCCGCCGCCACCGCCTACGCGCGCCTGTTCCACTCCCTCTACGATTTTCCCGCCGTGATCGCCCGGATCTTCATGGTGTACGGCCCCGACCAGAAAGACGCCAGGAAACTGGTTCCGTACGTGATTGAGTCGCTGCTGCGCGGCGAAACGCCGCGCCTGAGCAGCGGGACCCGGGAAGTGGACTGGATCTACGTGGACGACGTGGTCGAAGGCCTGATCCGGCTGGCCGCCGCCCCGGACCTCGAAGGCCGCACCCTGGACCTCGGCAGCGGCGAACGGGTCTCCGTGCGCGACGTCGTCGAGCGCATCGCCCGCCTGACGGGCGCCGCCGTCCCCCTGCACTTCGATCCCGCTGCCGACCGCCCCATGGAGCAGATCCGCACCGCCGACGCGGCCCGGACGGAATCCCTCGCCGGCTGGCGGCCCCGCGTCAGCCTGGACGAAGGCCTGCAGGCCACCATCGCCTGGCACCGGCGGCGGATGGCCCCGGAACCGTGAACGCCGCGAATCCAGCGCCCTCCGACGCCTCCGCGCCGCGCTGGGGCCGCACCCTCTTCAACCTGTTCTTCGCCAGCTTCGGCTATGTGGCGATCCGGATGCTGATCGCCCCCGTCCGCATCAAGCTGCTCACCTCCCTGCTGACCAAGGAAGACTACGGCCTGCTCACGCTGATCATGCTGACCGTGTCGTTCCTCACGCTGATCTTTTCGCTGGGCAGCCTGGAATACATGCTGCGGAAGCTGCCCGGCCGGCCCGCCGCCGACCAGTACCGGACGCTGCGCACCGTCATGGCCTGGTTCGGGCGGCTGGCCGCCGCGGTCGCCCTGGCCGGCGCGGGGCTGCTGCTGATCTGGCAGCCCGGCAAGGTCGGGCTGGCTCCCCACCAGGTCGCCGCCTGCGCCCTGATCCTCTTCCTGACCGTTCACCTGACCCAGATCGTCTATTTTCTGATGGGCCGCTCCCAGTACGCCCAGTCGCGCCTGATGATGCTGCTGTACGCCGACGCCTGGTTCCTGCCGCTGCTCGGCTTCATGTGGTGGTTCCAGATTCACATCAGCTTCATGCTCTGGCTGTGGGCGGTCTGGCTGGCCGGCAGCCTTGCCGTCGCCCTGATCTGGGTCAAGCCCCGCGACCTGCTCGCCCAGGCGCCTTCGCGCCCGCTGCTGCGCGACATCCTGCGCTTCGGCATTCCCCTGATGCCCATGATCATGGGCGAATGGATCTTCCAGATGCAGGACCGCTACATTCTGCTGGCCTTCACCGACCTGGAAACCGTGGCCGACTACACGCTGTGCTTCAACCTCGCCTGGGTGGGCACCGCCACCGGCACCGCCCTGCTCGATCTGCTCATCACCGAATTCTACAAGGCCCGCAACCGCGTGCCCGCCCGCCACCTGGACGACCTGACCGCCCATGCCCCCCTGCGCAAGGCCTTCACGATGATGCTGCGCTACGGCCTGCTCCTCGGCCTGCCCATCGTGCTGGCCCTGTGGATCGCCCGCGATCCGATCGTCCGCCTGCTCAGCTCCCCCCAGTTCGCGCAGGCGATTCCCCTGATGCGCTGGGTGGCGCCGCTGCCCGGCCTCTACCTGCTGGTCATCATCGCGGGCCGCACCCTCGTCGCCATGGACCGCGGAACCGTCGTCGGCATCGGCACCCTGTGCGCCGCGGGCGTCAATCTGATCCTGAGCCTGCTGCTGACGCCGTGGCTCGCCGCGCGCGGCGTGGCCCTGTCTGGCTGCCTGGCCTACGGCGGCCTCGCCCTCTATCTCGGCGGCCGCGCCCGCCTCGGACGCTGGGTGGACTGGAGCGAGCTGCGGCCCGGGCGGCTCCTGGTCTTCGCGCTGCTGTGCGCCGGGGCGCTGCACGGCGCGGTGGCCGGCCTGCCCGGACATCCCCTCGCCGCCCTGCTGCTCGCCGGCGCGGCCTGTCTCGCCGCGATGCCCCTCCTGGGCCTCGCGCGGCTGGACGACATCCGCCATCTCCTCCAGGCCATGCACGCCCCCGCCTCCGAGCCCGGCGACAACCCCGGATCTGCCGCGCCCCCTCCCTCCCCGGACGCCTAGCGCCGCCGCCAGATCCGTTCCCCGCCGACGCGCCGCACGGTGCGCCGGACATGGGCGTCCAGGTTCCCGGCCCCGGCAAACAGCATGGCCGTCTGCGACACGTAGGCCGCCGTCGCCGCCAGCCGGTCTTCCACATCCTGCGGCGACAGCGCAATCCGCTGCGCCCGCCAGCGCCACGGCGGCCAGGCCTCCCGGCGCACCGCCCGCCACTTCGCCGCATAGGGATAATCCTCGTAGTACAGCAGCCCCGCGCCGTGAACCGCCTCGGCCGCCAGCCGGACCAGGCGGTGATCCACATGCCCGCCCGCCCCCAGCGGCGCCACCACCACCTCCGCCGCCGGCAGGCGGCGGATCGCCTCCGTCCATTCGGCCCGCGCGGAATCCTCCGGGTGCGGCCGGCCAAAGACGGCCTTCAGATCCGGATACAGCGGCTCGCCGGTCGCCGGATGCCGACGGTACATCGCGTCCGGCAACACCATGTGGAACCCCTCCGCCCCCAGCCGGCCGCAGGCCCGGCGATCCTCTTCCCGGCGCGCCTCGCACGAATCGTCCAGCTTCCATTCCGCATGCAGCGCCCGGGCCAGCGGCGGCAGCGGCCGTACCGGATCGCCCGCCGCCAGCGTCGCCACCAGCACCCGCTCCCCGCGCCGCACCCGCGCCGCCAGCTGCCCCCCGCACGACAGCACCGCATCGTCCAGATGCGGCGACAGATAAATGGCCTGGTACGGGTTGGACACGGCGCTCATCGGTTTTCCGGATTTTCCACGCCATGGAAAATTCCGGCCCCCATTTTCCACGCCATGGAAAAAAAAGCGACCCGTTTTCCACGCCATGGAAAACTTTTTCCCACACCGTGGAAAATCCGGAAATCCGCGGCGCGGCCGCCTCTTCTGGCGCCTCTTTTCTATTTGCTTCTTGCTTCCTGCTCCGGCTTCTGCAATGAATTCGGCCATTCAGAAATGGTCCGTGTTCGGACAATGTTCTTTGTGATTTAGCGTTTTGAAGTCTTCCCCGCTTAAGCGGGGAGTCGTTCTAATCGAAAACCAGCAATTTTCTATGACGGAACGGGACTTGATAGACGCGCCCCCAATGGGCGCGGCTCCTTGTCTTGTGTTCCGTCATGGGGCTTGCTGGTCCCTCGAACGGGGCATGAACTTGGAGTTCGCGCCTCTTTTAAGCTTTTGCGCGGCACCGGGTTCATGCCACCACCCCAAGAGCATGCCCAATGAGAAATCTGAATAAGAAGAACAATCCCGCCGTAGG
>CAZHSS010000019.1:0-13311 GCA_964535205.1 uncultured Verrucomicrobiota bacterium | reverse complement strand
TGGGGGAGCCAACTTGGCCTCCCACGGCACAAGGCCGTGGGGGGGCGCAAGGGCCGAGTTCGTCACCCACATAAGCAAGACTCAATAATAGCAGGTGCGCCAGCGGTTCTTATGGGCCGCTGGCAAGGGCTACGGTTTTTTGAAGAACATGGCCCGGCCCGCGGGCGAGAGTTCCTCCACCTGCAGATGCCGGTCGTCGCGGAAGGTGAGCCGCGACCGCACCCCGGCCTTTGGGCCGTCCTGGTTTTCGATGATCAGAATGTCATCGTGGCCGGCAATGACCTGGTAGCCGAACGGGCCGGCTTTTTCGCCCATGACTTCCATGGTAACGCCGTCCAGGGTCACGGACATCTTCATGCCCTGCATCAGAGCGAGCACCTGTTGAACCATCTCCGGGGCGGCTTCCTTCTGTTTGAGGAATTCCGGATCCTGTTCCAGCGGGGCCGTATCGCCGACCCATTGGCCCATGAACTGGAAGGTCAGGGCGCCGGCGCGGCCCGGGTCGTGTTGGGCTTCATCCTCTTCCGTGGAGAGGGCCGTCGGGGCTGCCGCCGCCGGTGCGGGGGCGGGTGCCGCGGGGGCGTCTCCGCGGCTGGCCGCGTGGAAGAAGTTGCCGTCGGCGTCAAGGCCGCAGAGCAGGTTGTTGGGCAGAAACAGAAACCGGACGCCGTCGAATCCCGCGCCGACGGGCACGCGCGTGCCGCTGGCGGTTTCGGTGGCGACCAGCGAGCCGTCCTGTTCCGCCGTATAGAGCACCTGGCCCAGAGCGGTTCCGGCGGTCGTGTGTTCCCATGCCGCAAAGTCGCCGGTGCGTTCCCACGAGCCGTCCGCGGGATCGATGAGGTATAAGTTGCCGTTTTTTTCAATCGAGACCAGGCGGTTTCCCGCGGCAACCAGATGCGCGACGCCGGCGAAATCGGGTTCGCCGACCTGCCGCCAGGTACCCGCCGCCGGGTCCGACGCATAGAGCGTGCCGGTGCTCTCGATCGTATAGAGGGTGTCGCCCAGCACCGCTCCGGCGACGGTGTTGGCCCAGCCGCCGCCGGGCCCGGACTGTTTCCAGGTGCCGTCCTGCGGATGGATCAGGTACAGACTGCCGTCTTTTTCGATGGAGACCAAAGATCCGCCGACGGCGAACAGGAAGGCCGTATTGGCGAAATCCGGGTTGCCCACCCGGGTCCAGGTGCCGTCGGCCGGATCGGTGGCGTACAGGCTGCCGGCGGCTTCCACGGTGTAGAGCGTGCCGTTCCAATCCGTTCCGGCAAGCGTGCCGGCCCAGCCGCCGGGGGCCCCCACGGTTTGCTTTGAGAATTCGGCGGCCATCGCCGTGGCGGCGGCGATCGTCAGCATCCAGATGAACCAACCCGCATACCTCTTCATGTCTGTTTCTCCTTTGGCGCCTTGTCGGCGCTTTATTTCAAATCGATCCTGTCCGGTTGAGCAGAAACGTCTCCATGGCAGCGAGCCCTTCCGGGGTGCCCATGTCGAGCAGGGGGGGCGGACAGGGGAGGACCGCCAGGCGGCGTTCCGCGGCGAGCGCCGGAAAGATCTCTGTCTCCAGCGAGACGGGCTGACCGGCGGGGACGGCCGCGATGATGTCGCGGGGCAGGAGATAGATTCCGGCGTTGACGAATCCGCCCGCGCGGTCGGCCTTTTCGCGGAAGGCGGTCACGAAGCCGTCGGCATCGAACTCCACGGTGCCGTAGCGGCCGGCTTCTTCGATCGGGGCGACGAACAGTTTGCCACACCGTGGAAAAAAGTTTTCCACGGCATGGAAAAAACCATCCGGATTTTCCACAGCGTGGAAAACTTTTTTCCATAGCGTGGAAAACTCCTCCGAAAATCTTCCATAGCGTGGAAAAACGTCCGAAAAATTTTCCATAGCGTGGAAAACTCCGCCGAACATTTTCCATGGCGTGGAAAAACCGAGGGAAGGGGCGAGGGAATCGCCGTTGAGGACGAGGACGGGGTCGGAGACGAGCTGCGGCTCGACGAACCGGAGGGCGCCGCCGGTGCCGAGGGGTTCGGGTTCGCGGGAGAGAGTGATGCGGAGGGCGTCGGGGGGACGGCGGGCGAGCCAGGCCTCAATCACCTCAGCCATGTGGCCGGCGGCGAGAAGGACGTTGGCGATGCCGTTGGCGCGGAGCCAGTCGAGCTGCCGTTCGAGAAAAGGCTTTCCGCCGACGGGGACGAGGCATTTCGGGCGGTCGGGAAACTGCGCGGCGATGCGGGTGCCCCGGCCCCCGAGCAGAATGACGGCTTGCGGGATCACAGCGGATCGACCCGGATGCCGGTGAAGTGCCCTTTGAGATGGATGGCCTCACAGGTGGGCAGGGAGGAAGCGGCCGGTTCTGTCCAGGCGGGCATGAAAAGCGTGAAGATCCAACTGCCGATCAGAACCACTGTTGTGCGCATGACAAACTCCAAGCAAAAATCAGAATAGGGCGGGGCGCCGCACTTGTCACGGCGTATCTGACACCCCGAAATGGAAGTGAATTGTCAACAATGTCAGTGCCTGACACTGACAAAGGGTTGTATGAATTGGGGATCCTGTGGCAGAGTCAACGTTGATCGGAGGTTCGGATGAAGCAATGGATGGTCGGCCTGTTGATGCTTGGATTGGCGGGGGGGGTGGCGAACGGGGAGGATTCCAACGGCGAAGCGGAGGCGAGGATTGCGCTGTCCACGCAGGATGGGTCCAGCTTGATTGGCACGCCGCTGGCCAGAGGGGTGCGGGTGGAGACCTCCTTCGGCCGGTCCGCCATTCCGTTTCAGGTGATGACCCGGGCCCGGCTGGACGAGACGGGGGGCGGCGTGGTCATTGAATTCCGGAACCAGGACCGGCTGACCGGGACCTGCCTGGAGAAATGGATCGGAGTCAACACGGCGTTCGGCGTCCAGAAGGTGCCCCTGGATTTCATCCGTGAAATCCGGGTGCTTTCCCCGGTGCGGGCGGACGGGTTGCTGGCGTACTATCCGTTCGACGGCGATGCCGACGGGCAGGTGCGCGATGCGAGCGGGAACGGGCGGAACGGGCGGGCGCTGGGTGCGGTGTTCGTGCCGGACGGCAAGCGCGGCGGGGCGTTCCAGGTGGGGCGTCGAACCGGATATATCCAGATTCCTCACGATCCGGCATGGAATTTCGCTGACCGGCCCTTTACGATTGCATTGTGGGTGAAACTGGAGGGGCCGCCGTATGGCGAGCAGATGATGATTGGTCATGACGAAGGGGGAGGGGAACAGAACAAGTGGGCCTTTGAATTCTGGAATGGCCAATTATGCTTTCACGTCAACACGCCGCGAAGCGAGAGTCATCGGATTGCCGCGATTCCCTGGCGCGGCGAACCGGGTCAATGGCATCACTTGGCCGTGACCCGATCCGAGGACCGGTTCCAGATCTATGTGGATGGGGCATGGGTTTCCGAAGGGAAGCATGTGAAACCGGTTCCCGCGGCCCAGGCCCCGCTGACGATCGGCCAGGCGGAAGTGCTGTTTATCGAAGGGTTGCTGGATGAGATCATGATCTTTGAGCGTGCGCTGTCTTTGCATGAAATCCGGGAGATTGCCCATCAGGAGGAATAGCGAAAAGATGGGCGCCTGGGTCTGCGGGCATGTTGGTCTTGCGCTGCCGGCGGCGGGCAGCTAGGGTTCGGGGCGTTTGCGTTGAAACGAATGAACACCATGGAACCGGCGGGAAGCCGATAGACCGATCACATGCCTGACATTGCACAAGCGCTGGCCGCCGCCGTCATGGGGGTGGTGGAGGGATTCACGGAGTACCTGCCGGTTTCGTCCACCGGGCATCTGGAACTGGCGAAGGTCTGGATGGGACGTTCGTTTCACGAGAGCTTCACGGTGGTGATCCAGGCGGGGGCAATGCTGGCGGTGCTGGTGGAATACGGGCGCCGTTTTGCGCGACTGGCGGATTTCAAGGCCCGGGAGGGGTTTGCCGGCTGGAACGGCTGGCTGTGGCTGGCCTGCACCACGCTGCCGGCGGCGGTGCTGGGACTGCTGTTCCATTCGGCGATCAAGGAGCGGTTGTTTGCTCCGGTGCCCATAGCCGTTGCGCTGTGCGCGGGCGGGGTATTGATGATCGTGCTGGAGCGGTTGCTGCCGTCGCATGATGAAGGGGGCGTGGATGCGGTGGGCTGGAAACGGGCGCTGGGGATTGGCCTGTTCCAATGCGTGGCGATGGTGCCGGGCACGTCGCGCTCGATGGCGACCATTCTGGGCGGACGCCTGATGGGGCTGGGGCGGAAGACGGCGGCGGAGTATTCGTTTTTCGCGGCGGTGCCGGTGCTGCTGCTGGCCGGGGGCTACGACCTGATGAAAGGCTGGAGCACGCTGCAGCGTTCGGACCTGGCGCCGTATGCGATCGGGCTGGCGGTTTCGTTTTTCGTGGCGCGGGCGGCCATCCGGTTTCTGATGCGGGTGATTTCCCGCCACACGCTGGAAGGGTTCGGTTGGTATCGGATCGCCTTGAGCGCCGTTGTGTGGTGGACGCTGGTCCGATAGGGGGGCGGGGGAAGAGGGGGGAAGGGTTCAGCGTTCAGGAAAGGAGTTCATGGGGGCCAGCCCCCAGAGCAGGCCGCAGAGCAGGTCGGCGCCGGAGCTGTGGCCGAAGGCGCAGACGGCCTGGACGCGGGCGGGCGAGGGGGCTTGCAGGAGACGCTGAACAGCGATATTGACCCGGCCTTCTGCAGACAGATTCAAGAAGGCATTGGAAACGGGGTTGTGGCCGAGGGCGTGGGGCAGAATCGATCGCGCCAGCGCAGGCCGGCGCAGCAGGCGGGCGGCCAGCATGAGGCCGCAGAGGCAGTCATCGCCGGCCGGCGTGAGGCCTTCGCCGCAGCCGCGGAGCCGGTGGACGCCGGTGCGGATGTGCCCGGAGGAGATTTCGTGCAGTCCGAGCCGGATGCGCTGATCACGCGCGGCCTGCCGGGGAGGAAGCGTGCCGGGGGCGGCGATCAGCGACACCAGGCTGTCGGGGGGGGCGTGGCGGGGCAGGGCGGTCTGGAGGGTGTTCGTCAACCGGGCGCGGGCGGTGTGGTCCAGGCGCGGCAGGGAGGAGTCGAACCGCGGCGCCGCCGGCCAGGGAGGAAGGCGGAACGAATCGCCGGGAAGAAAGCCGTCGGGACGGGTCACGACGATGTTCAACGGGCCGGGGCCGATGGAGCGGTCCACAATGAAGAGCAGGCGGCCGTCGCGACCGGCCAGCAGGAGGCTGCGCCGGTAGCGGGCCCGAACGGAGTAGGCGCCCGCCCGGATGCGGTCGCCCATGGAAAGTGCCTTCATGGCGCCACTATAGCGGGATGCCGCCGCCGGCGGAACCGGAAATGGATTGCGCCCGGGGGGCAAACCTTCTACAACCCCCCGCGAAATGGACAAGGTGTTTCCAGAGCAGGCGGCGGCCTGGTGCCGCGGCCAATGGCATCCCGCCCCTCCATCCCAACCGGTGGGCGGGTTATGCGTGGACAGCCGGGCGGCCGGGCCGGGGTGCCTGTTCTTTGCCTTGAAAGGCGAGCGGACGGACGGCCATGATTTTCTGGGGGCCGTGGCCGCGGCGGGGGCCTGCGCGGTGGTCTGCGAGTCGGTTCCCGCCGGCCAGCTGCCGTCGGCGGGGTGCTTTTTGAGGGTGGATGATCCGCGGGCGGCGCTGGGGCGGTTTGCAGCGGGCTACCGGGCGCAGATGCCGGCGCGCATTGTCGGGGTGACGGGCAGCCTGGGCAAGACGACGGTCAAGGAACTGGCGGCGGACATGCTGTCGGCCGCGGGCAAAACCGCGCGGACGGCCGGCAACTTCAACAACGAGGTGGGCCTGCCCCTGAGTCTGGCGGGGCTGGACCGCGACTGTGCGTTCGGCGTGTTCGAGGCGGGCATCAGCCATCCGGGCGAGATGGCGCCGCTGCGGGACATCCTGATGCCGGACATGGCGGTGATGACCGGCCTGGCCGAAGTGCACATCGAATTTTTTGATTCGGTGCGTGCGATCGCCGAGGAAAAGGCGGTGCTGCTGGAGAAACTGCCGGCGGACGGGTTTGCCGTGCTGGACCGGGACGATGAGTTCTTTTCGCTTCTGAAGGCTCACTGCTCCGCGCCGGTGGTGACGTGTTCGCTGAAGCGGCGCGAGGTGGACTATGCGGGGGATGCGCAGGCGCCGGGGCGGCTGTGGGTCTGCGAACGCGCCACGGGCGAGACGGTCGATCTGCCCCTGCCGCCGCCGGGCGGCTACATGGCCGAGAACGTCCTGCGCGCCGTGGCGCTGGCGCGGAAATGCGGCGTGGCCTGGGCGCAGATCGAGGCGGCGTTGCGGCGGTTCCGTCCGGTGGGCATGCGCTGGGCCGTGGAGACCGTGCGCGGCTGGACGGCCATCAATGATGCGTACAACGCGAACCCCCGGAGCATGCAGGCCGCGCTGTCGGCCTTTGAGGAGTGGCCGGTGGCGGGCCGGAAATATCTGGTGCTGGGCCCGATGCTGGAACTGGGGCTTCGCCGGGCGGAGGCCCACGAGGCGTTGGGGCGGCATGCCGCGGTCGGGCAATGGGAGGGGATTGTCGTGGTGCCGCAGAGCAACGGGGAGCCGGATGAGGCGGCGCAAGCCCTCTGGGACGGGCTGCAAGATGCCGGCTGGCCGGCCGATCGCCGGCATGCCGCGGCGGAAGCCGGCGACGCCGCGGCGTGGCTGGATGCGCGGCTGCGGCCGGGGGATGCCGTGTTGCTGAAGGCCTCTCGCGGGGTGCATATTGAAGATGTCCTGAGTGCCTTGAAGAAGGAGTGCTAGACCCATGCTGTATTACCTGTCGCTGTGGACCGATTGGATTTCCGCGCTGAACGTATTCCGCTACGTGACGTTTCGCGCCTTCATGGGGGCGGGCACGTCGTTTCTGCTGTCGCTGCTGCTGGGGCGCTGGATGATCGGCCGCCTGCGGGCGCTGAAGATCGGGCAGGTGGTGCGCCAGGAGCAGGACGTGGAGGGCGCGCTTCAGCATCACGGCCGCAAGGCGGGCACGCCGACGATGGGCGGCGTACTGATCCTGTTCACCACGCTGGTGTCGACGGTGCTGTGGTGCCACACCACGAATCCGCAGGTCTGGATCGTGACGGCGACCATGCTGTTCATGGGCGCGGTGGGGTTCATGGACGACTGGTTGAAGCTCAAGCGGGGGAATTCGGACGGCCTGAAGGAGCGGCACAAGCTGTTGCTGCAGGGCGCATGGGTCGTGGCGGCCTTCATTGCGATCGAGGCGGTACCGGGCACGCGGGCGTATGCCCGCCAGCTGATGGTACCGTTTTTCAAGGCACCGGTGGTCACGGACCTGACGATTCCCGGCGCGGCGGTGTTCATGTTCCTGGTGCTGGTGGGCACGACCAACGCGGTCAACCTGACCGACGGGCTGGACGGGCTGGCGGCGGGCTGCATGGGGACGGTTTCGGCGGCGTACCTGGCGCTGGCTTACGTGGCCGGCAACGTCATCATGGCCAATTACCTGCAGGTGCCGTCGGTCAGCGGCGCGCACGAACTGGCCGTGTTCTGCGGCTGTCTGATGGGAGCCGTGCTGGGATTTCTGTGGTGGAATGCCTATCCGGCCAAGGTGTTCATGGGCGATACGGGCAGCCTGGCGCTGGGCGGCACCATCGCCATGGTGGCGATCCTTATCAAGCAGGAGCTGACGCTGCTGATCGTGGGCCTGGTGTTCGCCGGTGAGGCGGGCAGCGTGCTGATCCAGCGGGGGGCGTGCAAGCTGCACCGCTGGCGCACGGGCGAGGGGCTGCCGCCGGAACGCCGCCCGTTCCGCATGACGCCGATCCACCATCACTTCGAGATCATTTCCAAGGAGCGGGCTCGGGCCGAGGGGCGGTCGCCGGATGCCGCGGAAAATTCGGTGGTGATTCGCTTCTGGGTCGTATCGATCGTCTGCGCTTTGCTGGGGCTGGCGACGCTGAAGCTGCGCTGAAGCGGAAGCCATGAGGCGGTATTCCCAGGCATTGATTTGCGGCCTTGGAGCGAGCGGTGCAGCCGCCGCCCGTCTGCTGCGGGCGGAAGGGGTGCCGGTGCGGGCGGTGGATCAGCGCGACACGCCGGAAACGCGCGCTCGTGGGGATGAACTGGCATCGCTGGGCTGCGAAGTGGAACGGGGTGTTGCGAAAGTCCCGCCGGAAAATTACGATATCGCGGTGGTCAGTCCGGGGTGGCCGGCGGACGGGCCGTTTCTGGCCGGGCTGCGGGCGCGGGGCATTCCGATGGTTTCCGAGCTGGAACTGGGCTGGAGCCGGTTTCGCGGCCGGACACTGGCGGTGACGGGCAGCAACGGCAAAAGCAGCGTGGTGAAGGCGCTGGCGGATGCGTTCCGCCTGGCGGGTCTTGCCGCGGTGCCCTGCGGCAACTACGGCCTTCCCGTCTGCCGGGCAGTGATGGACAACCCGGCCGCCGACTGGCTGGTGATCGAAGTCAGTTCGTTCCAACTGGAAACCTGTGCGGACTTCCGCCCCGATGTCGGGCTGCTGCTGAACGTCCTGCCGAATCACCTCGATCGGCATGGCACCATGGAGGCCTATGCCCGCCTCAAGGCGCGGCTGTTTTCGCGCCAGCGGGCCGGCGATGCGGCCCTGGCACCCGTCGAATGGATGGAACGCTTCCGGGAGTGGTCGGACGGACAGGGGACGTGGCGGTCCTTTGGAGCAGAGCCGGCCGCGGACTGTGTGCATTCGTCCGGACGGATCATGTGCGGAGGGCAGAGCATTTCCATCGAGGGTTCGCCGTTCGACAATGCGGTCCTGGGGCCCAACGCGGCCGGCCTGTTCGGGGCGGGCCGCGCCGCGGGGCTGGCTCCGGAAATTCTTCGCCGGGCCCTGGCGGAATTCACGCCGTTGCCGCATCGCGCCTGTCCGGCGGGGGAATACGGAGGCGTGCTCTATGTGGACGATTCCAAGGCCACCAATCTGGCGGCATTGATCGCATCCATCCAGATGCAGCGCCGTCCGGTCTGGCTGATTGCCGGCGGGCGGCCCAAGGAAACGGATTTTACGGCAGCCGTCCCGGTTCTGCGCGAGCGCGTCCGGTGTGTTTTCCTGATCGGGGAAGCGGCGCCGGCCCTGGCGGCGGCCTGGGGCCGGGCCGCGCCCTGCCGGGACTGCGGCACGCTGGAGCGCGCCGTGGCGGAGGCGCGTGCGGCCGCAAAGCCCGGCGACTGCATCCTGCTGGCGCCGGCCTGCACCAGCTACGACCAGTTCCGCTCCTATGCGGAGCGGGGCGAGGCGTTCCGGTGCTGCGCCGCCGGGGAACAATCCGCGGATGGAAAAACCTGAAGGAAAAGGATTGAATTCCGCCGGCCATCGGTCTCATAATGACTGGATAGTGGATTGAAAAGGATTTCGAGCCAAGAAGCGAAGGAGCCAAACATGAGGGTATCGATTGTAGCTGGGTTGATTGTGGCCGTGCACGTAGCGGTGATTGGATCGGTGGTCATGACGCAGGGCTGCGCGACGACTCAGCGCGACGCCGGCCGGACCGAGCCCCTGCCGGTGGAGCCCGCCCCGGTTCCGGTTCTGCCGCCGTCCGCCGCCGTGGTCATGCCGGAGGCGGTGCCGCCGGTGGCCTTCCCCGCGATTCAGCCCCCCGTCCGGCCCGAGCCGGTCACGACCGGTGTGGCCGCCGAGAATCTGTATGTGATCAAGGCCGGCGACTCGCTGTCCAAAATCGCCGTCAAACACGGCGTGAATTTCCGCGAGCTGGCCGAACTGAACCAGATCAGCGATCCCAACAAGATCCGCATCGGCCAGAAGCTGATCCTGCCGGACTACGCCAAGCCTTCCCAGTCGCCGCCCGCCGCGAAGCCGGCGGCCTCCGCCAAACCCACGGCCGCCGCCGGCGAGGGCGGGGCCTATGAAGTCAAGGCCGGCGACTCGCTGTCGAAGATCGCGGTGGCCCACAAGGTCGCCCTGAAGGATCTGGCCGCGGCGAACCAGATCACCGATTACAACAAGATCCGCATCGGCCAGAAGCTGGTGATTCCGGGCGCCGCAAAGGCGGAGGCCCCGAAAGCGGATGCCCCGAAGCCCGAGGCTCCGAAGGCGGAAGCCGCGGAGCCGGCGGTTGCCGAAGCGGCCGCACCGGCCGCCGTCGAAGCTGCGCCGGTTCCGGCGCCCGCTCCTGAAGCGGCGGCTCCGGAAACGTCGGCCGCCGACCAGGCGGACATGCTGGAATACACCGTGCAGGACGGCGACACCGTGGACAGCATCGCGCGCCTGTTCGTGGTGCGCCAGGATGAGATCCGCCGCGTCAACAACCTGGCCCCCGGCCAGGAAGTGTCGCCTGCCCAGCGCATCCGGATTCCGCCGGCTTCTTCGCTGTAACGTCACGGCCCTCCGGGGCAGAAAGACGACGCGCCCGGCCCGAATGGACCGGGCGCGCGGCATGAAAGGGGCGGCGCGATGCGGGCCAGTGCGTTGTTGATCTTGGTGGTGGGCATCCTGTGCCTGTTTGGCCTGGTCATGCTCTACAGCACCAGCGGTCCCCAGGGCGAAAAGCTGTTTGGCAACCCCAACTATTTCACCCAGCGCCAGATGCTCTGGCTGCTGGCGGGGCTGGCGGCGGGGACGGTCGGGTCGAGGGTGGACTACCGCCGCTGGCTGAAGCTGTCCTGGCCCCTGCTGGGCGCGACGGTGGTTCTGCTGGCCCTGGTGTACGTTCCCGGCATCGGCCTGAACATCAAGGGCAGCCATCGTTGGATCCGCCTGCCCATGGGCCTGACTTTCCAGCCGTCCGAAATCGCGAAATTCGTGGCCATCGTCATGTTGTCGGCCTGGTACGGGACCAAGCGGCGCGAGCGGACGGGCTTCAAGGGCGGGCTGCTGTATCCGGCGCTGCTTCTCGGGCTCATGCTGGGCCTGATCGTGATGGAGACTGATTTCGGCGCCACCATTCTGATCGGCGCCACCGGCGGGCTGATGATGTTCGTGGCGGGCGCCCCGGCCCTCTATCTGGGGGGGGCGGCACTGGCGGGGGGGGCAGGGCTGGCCTGGATGATTTCCCAAAACCGCCAGCGCATGAGCCGCATCATGGCCTTTCTGGATCCGGAAAAATACGCGCAGGACGAAGCCTTCCAGCTGTTGAATGCGCTCTATGCCTTCGTGGCGGGAGGGGTCTGGGGCGTGGGCCTCGGCCAAAGCCTACAGAAGCAGCATTATCTGCCCGAAGCCCACACGGATTTCATTTTTGCCATCATCGGCGAAGAACTGGGGATCCTGTTTTCGCTCGGGGTGGTGGGGCTGTTCGTGGTGTTTCTGCTCTGCGGCCTGCGCATCAGCGGACGCGCGCCGGATGCGGGCGGACGGCTGATGGCGTTCGGCATCACGCTGCTGATCAGCCTGCAGGCCGTGCTGAACATCGGGGTGGTGACCGGTCGCCTGCCGACCAAGGGGCTGCCGCTGCCGTTCATCAGCTTCGGCGGAACCAGCCTGGTGGTGCTGCTCTTCATGGTGGGAGTGCTGCTGAACATCGCCCGCCAGGGCGCCGCCCGGCCCTCCGCGCGCCGCCGGACCTAAGCCGTCCGCTCTTCCCTGGAAGGCATCCCGCTCATTCCTTGGTGTTGCCTGCCCGCGTCCCGCGCTGTTTGCACATATTGCAATCACTATAGTTATTGCAATATGTATACACGTTCTGGTCCGGAAATCATGACGTCAGATGGCGCATCGGATGCAGGCGGTCCGTTCATGCATTCGCGTTGGCGTGTGGGTTCAAACGTACCTTGCATCGGCCCGTTTCGCGCCGTATAGTTCACCGGTATTTCCCAAAAAGGAGTTTCAAATGGCGACAGTACGCAGGAAGAAGTTGGATGCCGTGGTGAAGGATTTGTCTCTGGCCCCCTACGGCCGCAAGGAGATCGAACTGGCCGAGCATGAGATGCCCGGCCTGATGGCGGTCCGCGCGGAATACGCCAAAGCCCAGCCGCTGAAAGGCGCGCGGATTGCCGGTTCGATCCATATGACCATCCAGACGGCGGTGCTGGTCGAAACCCTGCAGGCGCTGGGTGCCCGCGTCCGCTGGGCGAGCTGCAACATTTTTTCCACCCAGGACCATGCCGCCGCCGCGCTGGCCGTCAAGGGCACGCCGGTTTTTGCCTTCAAGGGCGAGACTCTCAAGGAATACTGGGAGTACACCGATCGCATTCTCGACTGGGGAAAAGAAACGCCCAACATGATCCTGGACGACGGCGGCGATGCGACGCTGTTCGTTCACCTCGGCGTAAAGGCGGCGCGGGAGGGGCTTCAGGTTCTCGACGGCCCCTATGACAGCGAGGAGGAGGAAATCCTCAAGGCGCAGGTTCGCAAAGCCGTGAAGAAAAACCCGGAGCGCTTTCTCAAGATGGCCAAGAGCATCAAAGGCGTTACGGAGGAAACCACCACGGGGGTGCACCGCCTGTACCAGATGGCCGCGCGCAAGGAGCTGCTCTTCCCGGCGTTCAACGTGAACGACTCGGTGACGAAGTCCAAGTTCGACAACATCTACGGCTGCCGGCACTCGCTGGTGGACGGGATCATGCGGGCGACGGACGTGATGATTTCCGGCAAGGTGGCGGTGGTGGCGGGCTACGGCGACGTGGGCAAGGGCTCCTGCCAGTCCCTGCGCGGCCAGTGCGCACGCGTGATCGTGACAGAAATCGATCCGATCTGCGCACTGCAGGCGGCGATGGACGGCTACGAGGTCATGACGATGGACGAAGCCTGCACGCAGGGCGATATCTTCGTCACGACGACCGGCTGCTGCGACGTCATTACCGCCAAGCACATGGTGAAAATGAAAAACCTGGCGATCGTCTGCAACATCGGCCACTTCGACAGCGAGATCCAGACCGCGGCGATGCGCAAGTACCGCTGGGAAGAAGTCAAACCCCAGGTGCACCGCATCTGGACCGGCAAGAACAAGTCCATCCTGATGCTGGCCGAAGGTCGCCTGGTCAATCTGGGCTGCGCCACCGGCCACCCGAGTTTCGTGATGAGCAACAGTTTCTCCAACCAGACTCTGGCGCAGATCGAGTTGTTCACGAAGGCGGAGAAGTATCCCGTGGGCGTCTATACCCTGCCCAAGAAGCTCGACGAGAAGGTCGCCCGTCTCCATCTGGGGAATCTGGGGGTCAAGCTCGACCGGCTCAACCGCAAACAGGCTGCCTATCTCGGCGTTCCGGTCGAAGGCCCTTACAAGCCCGAGCATTACCGGTATTGATTTGCGGTCGGCAGAAGGCCGAACGGATTTCTGGAGGGCTCGCTTTCATCGAAGACCTCGTCCTTGGGCGGGCGCCGGCCGGATCGGGA
>CAZHSS010000018.1:0-13353 GCA_964535205.1 uncultured Verrucomicrobiota bacterium | reverse complement strand
TGTCCACTCTGTCCACTATGAAGAAATTTGTCTTACGCCCCCCTCCGCACCTCGCCAAAGGAAAAACTTTCCCTCCGGATGAATTCCCCCTAGGATGCCGGTTTATTCCATCAGAACCCAGGAGTGCCCATGAACAAGCTGATCCGCCTGATTCCGTTCCTGTTGCTGGCCGTCTTTCTCGCGGTCCCCGCGTTTTCGCAGCAGGCGCCGTCCACGCCCTGGATGCAGTTTGAACAGGAACTGGGACTGGCCACCACCTACTCCGTGGACATGTCCATCCAGGCGATGGGCATGAACATGGATTCGAAAATCATCCGCGACGGCGGCAAGACCCGCACTGAAATGGTTATGCCGTTTTTCAATCTCAAAACCGTCATTCTGGAAATCCCGGAAAACGGACGGACGGTTTCCTATTCGCTGTTCCCGGAAAAACAGAAGTATCTGCTGAACGAAGAAGAAGAAGACGCCACGCCGGCAGCCGCGCCGAAAATCGAAGAGCTCGGGACGGAAACCGTGGACGGCGTGGAGTGCACCAAGCGGCGCATCCGCATGACGGAAGACGGCGTCTCCAGCGAAGTCACCATGTGGTTCTCCCCGGCGCAGAAGAATATGCCGGTCAAGATGGTGGCGGCGGCGGACGTGCCCATGCAGCCCGGCCAGCCCGCCATGCCCATGCAGTCCACCATCCTGTTCAAAAATTATGACTTCTCCACCCCTGCCGCCGACCTGTTCGACGTGCCGGCCGGCTACACGAAAATCAGCGACATGATGGAAGTCATGATGGACGGGTCCGCCGGCGGACTCGGCGCCCTGATGCAGCAGATGCAGAACATGCAGGTCGAGGACTAGACCGGCGTCAGTACACTTCCGGCACGAAGTGCTGGTCGGACAGCGGCGGGCGCACATAGCCCCGCCGCTTCTGTTTGGGCGGCAGCTTGATCGGGTCGGGCGTCAGGTCCTTGTACGGAATCTGATCGAGCAGGTGGTGGATGCAGTTCAGCCGCGCGCGCTTCTTGCTGTCGGCATTGACCACGTTCCAGCGCGCCTGCGGAATGTCGCAGACCTGGAACATGCGGTCCTTTGCCTTCGAATAGTCCACCCAGCGCGACCGCGCCGTCAGATCCATCGGACTGAGCTTCCAGCGCTTGGTCGGATCGTCAATCCGCGCCTTGAACCGCTTCTCCTGCTCGTCATCGGAAACCGAGAACCAGTACTTGATGAGGAGGATGCCCGACCGCACCAGCATGCGCTCGAATTCCGGGCACGACCGGAAGAATTCCTCGTACTCGGCCTCGGTGCAGAAGCCCATGACATGCTCGACGCCGGCGCGGTTGTACCAGCTGCGGTCGAACAGGACCATCTCGCCCGCCGCCGGCAGATGTGCCACGTAGCGCTGGAAATACCACTGGCTCTTTTCCTTGTCGGTGGGCACGCCCAGCGCCACCACCCGGCAGATGCGGGGATTCAGCCGCTGCGTGATGCGCTTGATCACGCCGCCCTTCCCCGCCGCGTCGCGTCCCTCGAACACCACCACCACCTTCAGCCCCTTGGCCTTGACCCACTCCTGCAGCTTCACCAGCTCCACCTGCAGCTTTTCCAGCTCGTCGGTGTATTTCCAATTTTTCTTCGGTTTGGAATCGCCTGCTCCCCGGGTCCCCTTCGCCTTCTTTGCCGCTTTCGCCTTCATGCACGCTCCTTCCGGCTGGATCCGGCCGGCATGTTCAGCGTACCCCCCCCGGCCCTCCCGCGCAAAGCCATTTCTATCCACCCCCACGCCCAAAATCCGGATTTTCCACGCCATGGAAATTTTTTCCGCCTGTTTTTCACGCCATGGAAAACTTTTTTCCACACCGTGGAAAACACGGAGCACACGATTCTTCGCCAAGGTGGCCGGGGACGCACAGAATCGCTGATGCGCCCCCTCGTCTCACTCCACCTCGATCTGCACCCGGTCGCTGAGGCCGCGGGCGCTGGCGCAGACGATGTCGTGGCGGCCGCGCTCCAGCGGCCAGAAGACGGAGTCGCCCGGACGGGACCGGCCCGCGGGGCGATCGTTGACAAACCAATGCAGCGTCTCGCCGGGGCGGTCGCTGGCGGCCTTCAGCGCCAGCTGCTGCCAGTCGGCCGCCTCCGGCAGCCGCCGGAACGTGCTGCCGCGCGCCGGCGAAAGAATGCGCAGGGACGGCGACGATGCCTCGCCCGCCGGCGCGGCGCGTCGGTTCAGGAACGACGCCACCGCCGCCGGCCAGGTCGTTTCCGCCCCCTGCCGGTGCACGGGACACGGCTCGTGGCGCGACACCCGCGCGATGCTCCAGTCTTCCACGGAATGCTCGCAATGCGGCCCCGGCACGCACCCGCTCGCCGCGCACACCCGGCGCGGCACCACGCCCGCCGGCCGCGCAAACGCCGGCCCCTGGTTGTCCGGATAGATCCGCCGCACCAGCTCCCACGCGATCGGCGTCGCCGCCGTCCGCCCCACCAGCACGTCCGATCCCTCTCCATCCGGATTGCCCACCCACACCCCCACCACGATCTCCGGATTCCAGGCCACGGTCCAGGCGTCGCGCAGCCCGGCCGAAGTCCCCGTCTTCCACGCCAAAACCGGCAGCCGCACGTCGGCGGCGTGGCCCGTCGCATCCATTGCCCGCTCGTCACCGGAGAGAATCTCGCTGACCATCCAGCAGGCTTCCGGAGAAAACACGGGCGTCACCGCCGGCGGCTCGTCGGACTCCACGAACCGCACCGGCGCCCATCCCCCCCCGCGCGCCAGCGCCGCGTAGGCGTTGGCCAGATCCAGCAGCCGCACCTCCGCGCCCCCCAGCACCAGGCCCAGGCCGTAATGCTCCGCCGGCCGCGTCAGGGTCGTCAGCCCCAGATCGCGCAGCGTCGCATGGAACCGCGCCAACCCCGTCCGCTGCACGAGGTCGATCGCCGGCAGGTTCAGCGACAGCACCAGGGACTCCCGCGCGCTGACCGCCCCCCGGAAATCCCGTGCAAAATTGCGCGGCCGGAAATCACGGAACGTCAGGGGCACGTCCGTCAGCGCCGTGGCGGGCGTGGCCGCCCCGCGGTCGAACGCCAGCGCATAGGCGAACGGCTTGAGGGTCGAGCCCGCCGCCCTCGGCGCCGTCGCGCCGTTGACCTGCCCGCTGCGGGGCTCGCGATAGTCCGGGGAACCGGCCAGCGCGCGCACCGCCCCCGTCGCCACCTCGATCACGACGATCGCCCCGCCCCGGATCCCCGATTCCCGCGCCCGCCGCTGAAGCAGCCCCTCGGCCATGCGCTGCCAGTCCGGATCGAGCGTCGTGCGCACCTTGCCGCCCGGCCCGGGCCGCGCCGGCACGCCCGCCAGATCGCAGAAATGCGGCGCGCGGAACGGATAGCGCCCCGGGCGCACGGCTAGCGGCTGGGCCAGCGCATCCGCCCGCTCCTGCGCGGTGATGGAACCGCACGCCTCCATCCGCTCCAGCACGTAGGCCTGGCGCGTTTTCGCCCGGTCCGGATGCCGGTCGGGCCGCAGGCGCGACGGCGACTGCGGCAGGCCCGCCAGCAGCGTGGCCTCGGCCAGGCTCAGCTCGGCCGGGCTCTTGGCAAAGTAGCGCCGCGCCGCCGCCTCGATCCCCACGAGATTCCCGCCGAACGGCGCCCGGTCCAGGTAGTGCGCCAGAATCTCCCGCTTGCCGCAGCGCCGCTCCAGCTGCAGCGCGCGAAAGGCCTCCACCGCCTTGGTCGCCAGCGTGCGCCGCCGCGGCTGCGCCATCCGGATCACCTGCGTCGTGATCGTCGACGCCCCCGACACCCGCCGCCCGAACCAGAGGTTCTGCCCCAGCGCCCGCGCCAGCGCCAGCGGATCGATCCCCGCATGCGACCAGAAGCGCTGATCCTCCGCCGCCACCAGGGCGTTGACGATCCAATGATCCGGATCCGGCCGGTATCCCGCCCGGCAGTCAAATCCCCCCGCGCCCAACCGTACCCGCAGCGGCTCGCCCCGACGATCCGTCAGCACCACCGAGGCGGGAAGCCGCGCCAAGGCTTCGTCGGGAAACGGCGTCCAGCGCACGGCGGCCCAGAACACACCGATGGATATCGTGCAGGCCAATAAAGGCAGGGCGAGGCGTCCCCGCCGAGCCGGGCTGTCCGAGCGGCTCACCCGGAGGGTTCGTCCTGCCCGAAACCAATGGCCCCGCTTTGGCCCCTTCTCCCTCACGGCCGGACCACAAGCTCCCCGCCTTCGCCCACGCCGCGGATTTCCGGCTCGTACATGCCCGACACCACCGGTGGCGGGAGGATGTACGTCCCGGCCGTCACTGCCCGCACCGCGTAATGGAATGTCGCCGGCTCGTGAAGGATGCCCGTAAAGATCAGCATGCGGTCATCGCGCGCGTCGCGATGGCGGTCGCGCTCTTCTTTCTGCTTCAGCCACGGCACCAGCTGCGCCGTCGCCAGGTTCGGATTCTCGATCTCCAGTCCGGCCGGCAGCAGATCTTCAATCACCAGCTGATCCAGGCGGTTGCCCTGCGGATCCACCGTCAGCCGCACCACCAGCAGATCGCCCCGCTTCAAGGCGGATTCGTCCACCGGATTCCCTCCCAGATCCAGAAACTCGCGCCGGATAGATACGCCGTTCGTGACCGAAGCCTCGGGTTCCGCGGCGACGCCTTCATGCCGGACCCACAGATAGAGCGGCCCGGGACCGTCGTTGCGCACCGCCATCGGCCCGGACCGGCCGGGGCCGGCCGACCATGTCATCTGGTTCGTCGGTCCGAACGCCGTAGGCTCGCCGCCCGGCAGCGTCAGCACGCCCGCAAAGGGCTCTTCCGTGTCCGGCAGGTGCCGTGCCAGCTTCCCGAACGCCAGCAGGGCCATGGCGTTGTCCTGCGTGTTGCCCCAATGGCCGTCGCGCTGCCGGTCGCGCAGCGACTGCGCCAGCCGCGCCACGGCGGGACCTTCCGGATCCACCTCCAGCCAGGCGTCCAGCAGCAGCGCCGCGTCGCGCACATCGCTGTCGAACAACCGCCCCGGCTCCCGATCCCGCCGCACCGGCAGTCCCAGGGGCTCCATCAGCTCCACGGCCTGGCGCGGCTCACCCGACAGCACCAGCGCGGCCGCCGCATGCGCCTTCGCCGCGAAACTCAACCGGCCGACCTGCTCCCGCAACCGCGCATTCCAGCCCGCGTCCGGCCGCCCCGCCCGCGCCAGCACATGGGCGTAATACGCCCGCATCTGCATCTCCCGACGCCATTCGTCCTCCGGTAGGCCCGGGGTCAGCGCCCGGTCGAGGCGGCCCCGCACCCAGGCCAGCGCGGACTCCAAGGCCCCCTCCGGCACCGCGAATCCCGCTGCTTTTGCTTCCACCAGGAAGTGGACCGCATAGACCGAAGGCTCCTCGGCCGTGCCCTGCAAGAACGGCCACGGCGCGAATCCGCCGTCCTCCTGCTGCATCGACAGCACCCGCGAAACGGCCTGCGACACCAGCGCCTCCACATCGCCCGGTGCCCGCTCCGCCGGCAGCAGGCGCTCGATCCATTCGCCCGCATGCAGCAGCGGAAACGCGCCGGACACCGTCTGCTCCAGGCAGCCGTAGGGATAGTGCACCACGTAATCCAGCGCACGCCCCAGCTGCGCCGATGGCAGGGCCGACAGCGCCCCCGAGACAAACACCGATTCCGGCAGCCATCCGTCGGGCGCCGCAATTTCCGCAGCGGCACCGGGCTTCAGCTTCTGGAAACCGGTGGCCACCCGAAGCCCGGCCCCGGGCCGCACCGCCAGCTCGATCGTCTCGCGATAGGATTCCTCCCCCGCTTCGACCTCGAGGGTGCACAGCGCCTTGCCGGGCCCCGGGCCCGCCGTCAGGACCAGGGGTACCCGCACGGCTTCGCCCGCCGCCAGCTCCACCCGCTGCTCGGCGGTTTCCGCCCGCAGCGGCCCCCCGCAGGTCGCCCGCACCGCCGCCGTCACCGCCCCGGCGCTTTGGTTGTTCAGCGCCACCACCGCCTCGGCGCGGTCGCCCATCGCCAGAAACCGCGGCAGCGACGGCTGCACCACCAGGTCCCGCCGCACTACCACCGGCATGGAGGTCGAACCCGCCTGCCCATCGTTGAATGCCACCGCCATCAGGCGCAGCTCCCCGCTGAACTCGGGCAGGTCCATCTCGAACTCCGCGCGCCCCTCCGCATCCAGCGGCAGGTTGGCCCGCCAGAGCGCCACCGGCTTGAACCGGTTGGCCTGGATCGGATTCAACCGCTTCCGCAGTGCCCCCTCGGCGTCCCCGCCGGGCGCGGGCGTCGATTCCAGCGCTTCCTCCAGGATCGGCATCAGCTCGCTGTACAGGTCGAAAGCCCCGCTCGCCAGCGCCCGCTGCGCCGTGAACACCGCCATCGGATCCGGCGTCGAAAATGCCGTCAGCAGGCAGATGCCCTCGTCCACCGCCATCACCGTTACCCGGCCGGCCGCCGGCGATCCGTCGTCGGTCCGGACCGTGACGCGGCCGGCCAGCGGCGTCTGCGGGCGGGCCGCGGCCGGCGCGTCCAGTTCCACCCGCAGCCGCCGCTCCGGGCGCTCCACCGGCAGCGCCGCGGTCCCGGTGGCCCGGTGCGCGCTCCAGACCGCTTCCGCCACCGCCGGGCGGATCAGCGTCAGGGTGCACCAGGCGTTGGGCGCAAACGCCTCGTCCACGGCGATCTCGATCTCGGCCGTGTTTTTCTCCAGCTCGACCACGCGCGCCTCGCGCAGATGCGCGGTCTCCACCGTCAGCAGCGCGCGGCCGGCGAACGGCGCGCGCACCTGCAGGCGCGCCGTATCACCCGGACGGTAGCCGTCCCGGTCCCACGCCAGCTCGACATGCCCGGGCTTTTCGCGGCTCCATGCCGCCCAGGCCGAATCCGGCGACGTGGCGCAGAACGCCAGCCGCGTGGCGGCGCCCGACGCCGGATCGGCCGCCGTCAGCATGTAATCGCCCGGGACCTCCACGGCAAACGCCCAGTCCAGCGGCTCGCCGTTCGCTGCCAGCGTGTCCTGCCGAATCTCCACGACCTGCCGTTCCGATGTCCATTCATAGCGTCCATCGGAATTGCGGCGCAGCACCGAATTCCACGTCACCCGCGACAGCGTCAGCACCAGCGGCTTGCCTTCGGCGACCGGCTCGCCGTCCGGCTGCACCTGCGCCACCGCCACCCGCTGGGTCTCGCCCGCGCGCACCGCCCCCTCCCACGCCGGCTTCATCCCCACGTAGAACGGATAGGCATCCACCATCGCCGACCCGTAGGCCGTCGCCGCCCGCCCGCTCGGTTCCGTCACCGTCGCCGCCAGAATCACCTTCAGCGCCGCCGGCGGCCGCCACGCCTTGCGCGTGTCCGCCTGGAATATCGCCGCCCCTTCGCCATCCAGCGACCCGGAGCCCACCTTCCGGTGCACCGGCGGAAAATCCTTCTCGCCGTCGCCGAATGTCCACCCCGGCCAGTTCGTCGGCGCAAAAGGCGCCGGCGCGAACGTCGCCGCCGCCGTCACCTTGAGCCCGGCGGCCGGCGCGCTGAACAGATGCTCGCCGCGCACGCCGAACGCCAGCACGTCGCCGGCCGCAAACCGCCCCTCGGGCGGCTGCACCGCCACGCGGATCTGCGGCGGCACGAAATCCTCGAGCGCGACCGACGCCGACCCCAGCAGCGTATGCGTGCCCGGCATTGCCAGCTCGAACCCATAGCGCCCCGTCGGCAGGTAGTCGGGCAGCCGGATCTCCCCGCTCGCCGATCCGAAGTCGTCCAGCTCCATCGGAAACTCCCGGTAGATCCGCCCGTCCGGACGCCGCACGCGCAGCAGCGCCGGGAACGGCTCCGGCGCGCGCATCTGCCCGTCCCGCGCCAGCGCCTGCACGAACACGGTTTCGCCGGGGCGGTAGATGCCGCGTTCGGTGAACACCGCCGCCTCGATCTGACCCGGCTCCAGATACGCCACGCCGCCGGTTCCCTCGCCCGGCGCCACCCGCGTGCGCTCCAGGTCCATGTAGGTCAGATCTCCATCCGCCTCGGCTGTCACGACAAACGGCGTCTCCCCTTCTGTCAGGTCGATTCTCGCCAGCCCCCGGGCATCCGTCGTCCCCCGGCCGATGACCTGGTTGTTGCGCGCGTACACCGTCACCGCGGCGTTCTCCACCGCCCCGGCGCTCCCCAGCCGGTTGACCCAGGCCAGCAGGACGCCCGGGAACGTCCGCGCCGCCAGCCCCAGATCCGTCACCACCAGCAGGCGCGCATCCCCGTTTGCGTGTTCCCCCCAGGTTTGCAGCCAGTACACGCCGCGCGGCTCGCTCGCCGCCAGCCGCCGCAGCTCCACCGTCCCGCGCACCGCCTCGCCCTTTGCCGGCGGCGGCAGCGCGTTGGTCAGGCCGATGCCTTTTCCCGTCAGGTCGTCCGTCGCCCCTCCGTAGAACCGGATGTCGCCCGACTCCCTCAGCGCCAGCTGCACCAGATTGTTGGGAAATACCGGGCTCAGCCGCGCCTCGTAGCGGTCCAGATGGGACGCCAGCACCGGCACCGCCAGTGCGCCGCCCGGCGCCAGGTACCGCCCCGGCGAATCAATCCGCACCGCCTTGTCGCGCGCCGGAAAATGCACGCGGCGCGTCAGCGATTCCGGCAAACTCGATCCGTTCGCCGCCGGCAGCCCTTTCTTGAAGGTGATCTCGTAGATCGCCCCCGGCTCGAAATCCCCGCGCAGCTGCAAGCCATTCCACCACCACCGATCCACCGTCTCCACCGTGAACTCCACCGCCGGGTCCACCGTGATGTACTCCCGGATCCCGTTCGGTTCCGGAATCGCCGTGAAATCGGCCCGCACGATCAGCGGCTCGAATGCCGGACTCTCCACCTCCATCTGGCGCAGCAGCAGGTTCATTTCCATCTTGAGCGATCCGCGCTCTGCCCGTTCCGTCGGCTTCGACTCCCCCGCCGACGGCAGCCCCGCCTCCAGCACATAGTCCAGCTTTTCGGTCCGCACGGGCCCGGTCTGCACCAGCATCACGTGTTCCTCCGGCGTGCCCGCCAGCTGATAGTCCACCTCGCCCTGGCCCGGGGCCGTCAGCTTCAGATGGCGCGTCATCTGCGCGCGGTCCGGCCGGTCGCTGAACACGAAGCGCAGCAGCAGTTCGCGCTCCGGCGACACGTCCACCTGCTCCACCTTGCGCAGCCGCAACACCCGCTCCGCCGGCGACGCCTCTTCGGCGGCCGCGGCCGGTTCGCTTGCGCGCGCCGCCTCCGCCCGGGAAAGATAATCCGTCCAGCGCCATACGCCATAGGTGTTCACCGCCAGGAACGCCAGGGCCAGCGCGAACCAGCGGCCGCCCGGCAACCGCCCCGGCGCCGGCGCGGCGGCCGCCGCGACCCCCGCCGCCACTTCCACGGCCGCCTCGGCGAACGTCTCCGGCGGATCCATCTCCGCCAGAATCCGCTCCACCGCCTCCAGCCCCGCCTCGCCCCGCTCCCCGGCCCGGCGCATCGCTTCGGCGATGTGGTCGCGCAGCCCCGCCGTCACCTCCCGGCGCACCGCCTCCGGTTTGTGCGCCAGGTGCCGCTCCACCTCGCGCAGATACGCCTCCGCCCGCCGCTCCGCCTCGCCTTGATTCTTCATCTTCCGGGTTCCTTCCCCTGCTTCAACTGCTCCATCGCCTCCACCAACACCGGCCAATACGCATTCATCTCCGCCAGCCGCACCTTGCCCTGCGGCGTCAGTGAGAAATACCGCCGCGGCGGCCCCGCCGCCGACGGCACGTCCCGCGACTTCAGGCACCCCTCCGCCCGCAGCCGCCCCAGGATCGGATACACCGTGCTCTCCGACACCGACAGATCCTCGATCCGCTTCAGCGCCTGCACGATCTCATACCCGTAGCTCTCCCCCCGCCGCAGCACCAGCAGCACGCAGTACTCCAGCACCCCCTTGCGCAACTGCGTGATCCACCCCTCGATCATGACCTACTCCGCATCATGTATTACGCAATACATAATACCTGGCCGGCTGTCAAGGGCGTTCCGTCCCGCGGCATCCGCCCGAATCCGGAATCGCCCCCCCCACCGGGTTAATGCATTTTTAATATCCTCTTGTCTTCCGGTCCGGCGGATGCTACTGGAACCTCATGGCCCACTGGCTGTTCGAAAGGAATGACACATGAAAGCCGGCATTGCCTTCAGCGCCCATTCCGATGCGTCCCGGGCCGGCCGGGAAGCGGCCTCGCGCGCCGTCGCCCTCTCTGGGCCCCCGCGGCTGGCCATTGTCTTCACGACCGATGCCTACCCTCCCCAAACCGTGCTGGAAGCCGTCCTCCGCGAAACCGGGGAGGCCAAACTGGTCGGTTTCTGCTGCGGCGGGATCCTGGCCGACGACGCCTGGCATCCGCAGGGCGTCGGCATCTGCACCCTGGGCGGCAAAATCCGGGTCCGCACCACCCTCCAAAGCGGACTGGACCGCGACCCCTTCGACACCGGCTGCCGCGCCGCCGACGCCCTCCTGACACCCGGGGACGCCGAAGGCACCCTGCTGGTGCTGCCGGACGGCTTCGAGGCCAATCTCTCCGAACTGCTGCGCGGGCTCTACAGCCGGTTCGGCGCGGGCTTCCAGTACGTGGGCGGCGGCGCCGGCGACAACCTGAAGTTCTTCAAGACCTACCAGGTCACCGATCAGGGCTGCGCCAGCCACGCCGTGGCCGCCGCCGTCATCCAGGGCCTGAACCTCGTCACCCGCATCGGCCACGGCTGGGTCCCCATGGGCGACCCTCTCGTCATGACCCGCACCCGCGGCAAAATCGTCTATGAAATCGACGGCATGCCCGCCTTCAAAGCCTATCAGCAGCATCTCGGCCCGATCTCCCGGGAGGAGTTCAAGGCCCACGGCATGCTTCATCCCCTGGGCTTCCCCGACGTCTTCGGACGCTACACCATCCGCGACCCCCTGGCCGTGAACGACGACGACAGCATCCGGTTCGTCAACGAGGTGCCCTCCCAGGCCGTCGGCAATATCATGGACGGACACATCAACCAGCTCATCGAAACCGCCGGCAAGACCGTGCGCGAAGCCGTCAGCGCCGTGCCCGATGCGGGCTTCCTGCTGCTGTTCGACTGCATCTCCCGCGCCATGCTCATGGGCGACCGCTTTCCGGAGGAACTGCGCGCCATCCGCAAGGCCGCCGGCCCCCGCCTCCCGATCCTCGGCGCCCTCACCTTCGGCGAAATCGGCGCGGCCGGCGACGTGCCCCTGCTCCACAACAAAACCACTGTCGCCGTCGCCGGAGGCCCCCTCCCGGCATGATCTTCGGCAAGCCAGCCTCGCCCCCCCGCCCCCGCAAGGCCCCGGATTACGCCATCGTCGCGGAACTCTCCGCCCTGCATGAGCTGTCCGCCCTCGCCCTGGCCCCCGACGAAGAACAGTTGGCCAGCGAAGCCGTCGAAAAAATCACCCGCCTCTTCGGCACCCGTCGCTTCGCCATCCTCACCGGCCAGCCCCCCCGCCAGCGCGTCGTCGTGGCCTCCGGCTTCAAGGCCGGCGAATCCCCCGCGGCCTGCCTGCCCCGCTCCCGCAACGACCCCCGCCGACTGGTGCTGGTGTTCAACCAGGGCAAGGAGGAACAGGACATCCTGTTTTTTGAACAGGCCCAGCCCATCGATACCCGCCTGCGCCGCCTCTACAACGTCCTCGCCAGCCGCATCGAAGAACGCCTGGTCTTCTTCCGCCACGAAACCCAGCGCGCGCGCATGGAACAGGCCCTGCGCGAAAGCGAATCCCGCAACCGCGCGATCCTCGACGCCATCCCCGACCTCATGTTCGTGTACGACCGCGACGGCACCTACCTCGACTACCACGCCGCCAAAGCCGCCCTGCTGGCCGCCCCCCCGGAACAGTTTCTCGGCCGCAACATCCGCGACGTCCTGCCCCCGGACGCGGCCGAACGTCTCCTGCACGGCTTCGGCCTCACCCTGGAATCCGGACGCCCGCAGCGCGTGGAATATGCTCTGAACCTGGCCGGCGAATCCCGCGCCTTCGAAGCCCGGATCTGCCCTCTCGACGACCGCCGCCTGCTGGTCATGGCCCGCGACATCACCGATCTCAAGCAGGCCGAAGCCGACCGGGACACCCTGCAGGACAAGCTCGCCCAGGGCCGGAAAATGGAATCCATCGGCCGGCTCGCCGGCGGCGTCGCCCACGACTTCAACAACATGCTCTGCGCCATCCTCGGCCATGCCGAGCTGGCCCTGAATGTCCCCGGCTCCCCCGACCCCGTCCGGGAACATCTCGACGAAATCCGACGGGCCGGCGAACGTTCCGCCGATCTCACCCGCCAGCTGCTGGCCTTCGCCCGCAAGCAGACCGTCTCCCCCCGGCGGCTCGACCTCAACCAGGCCGTCGCCGGCATGCTCACCATGCTCCGCCGCCTCATCGGCGAACCCATCCGGCTGGACTGGCAGCCCGGCCCCGGCGCCGGCCAGGTCCGGATCGATCCCTCCCAGCTGGATCAGATCCTCGTCAACCTCTGCCTCAACGCCCGGGACGCCATCGGCGCGTCCGGCACCATCCGCCTCGACACCACGGTCGCCACCCTCGATGCCGCCGCCACCCCCGCCCTCGAAGGCGCCGCTCCCGGCGAGTATGTCTGCCTGACCGTCCGCGACGACGGCGCCGGCATGGACCGCGACACCCTCGCCCGCATTTTCGAGCCGTTCTTCACCACCAAGGAAATCGGCAAGGGCACCGGTCTCGGCCTGGCCACCGTGTACGGTGCCGTCCGCCAGAACAACGGGTTCCTCCGGGTGGACAGCGCACCGGGCCAAGGCAGCGCTTTCCAGGTGTTTCTGCCCCGCCTCGCCCCCGGGCCCCGCGAAGAGGAAACACCCGACGCGCCCGCGCCGGCCCCCGCCGACGCCCATCAAACCATCCTGGTGGTCGAAGACAACCCGGCCATCCTCCACATCACCGTCCGGCAGCTCGAATCCATCGGCTATGCCGTGCTGGCCGCCGATTCGCCCGAATCCGGCCTGCGCCTGGCCCAAACCCACGACGGCCCCATCTCCCTGCTGATGACCGACGTGGTCATGCCGGGAACGAACGGCTTCGAACTCGCCAGGGCCGTCCAGACCCTGCACCCGGACCTGCCGTGCCTGTTCATGTCCGGCTACACCCCCGACGACATCCCCGATCCGGGCGCCTCCGCCTGCCCGGGCCCCATCCTCCAGAAACCTTTCTCCCGGGCCGCGCTGGCCAATGCCGTGCGGCAGGCGTTGGCGAAATCCGCCTGACCGGTTCGCCGCCGCCGCGCCGTCCGGGCAGGGCGCATCTGCGATTCGGTGCATTCGCGATGGCCAAATGGGCAAACAGCCCGGC
>CAZHSS010000017.1:0-13374 GCA_964535205.1 uncultured Verrucomicrobiota bacterium | reverse complement strand
GCCGGATTTTCCACGCCGTGGAAAACTTTTTTCCACGCTGTGGAAAACGCCGGGCGGACAGGAATCCGTCAGCGGGCTTCTGATCTCCGCCGCCTGCCCTCGGCTTACGCTCCCCCGTCCCCGGTCTCTTCCAGCAGATCGGGACGGCGGGCGCGGGTGCGGACGAGGGACTGTTCGAGACGCCATTTGGCGATTTCGGCGTGGTTGCCGCTGACGAGGATGTCGGGGACGGCCATGCCGCGGTAAACGGGCGGGCGGGTGTACTGGGGATATTCCAGGCGGCCGTCGGTGAAGGATTCGTCATCGGCGGCCCCCTCCCCGCCCAGGGCCCCGGGCAGGAGGCGCACGACGGCATCGGTGACGACGGCCGCGGCGATCACGCCGTTGGTGAGCACGTAGTCGCCGATGGAGATTTCCATGTCCACGAGGGCTTCGCGGATGCGCTCGTCCACGCCTTCGTAGTGGCCGCAGAGAATCAGCAGGTGCGACACCGTCGCCAGCTCCCGGGCGACGGACTGCCGGAACGGCGCGCCCTGCGGCGTCATCAGCAGCACCCGGGTGTCCGGCCCGCGCAGGTCGTCCACGGCCTTGAAAACGGGTTCGGGCTTCATGACCATGCCGGGACCGCCGCCGTAGGGGCGGTCGTCGGTGGTGAGATGCGCGCCGGTCGCGTAGTCGCGGAGATTGACGCAACGGATTTGGACCAGGCCGGCCTGCTGCGCGCGCTTGATCATGCTTTCGCCCAGAATGCCGTCGAGCATCCGGGGAAAGATGGTGAGAATGTCGATCCGCAACGGCACGGAGGCCATCGGGGGACGCGGGTTACTCGACGACTTCGAGCATGGCGCGGCGGTTCTGCCGGGCGGCGACGGTGCTGATCAGGGTGCGCAGCGCGCCGACGGTCTTGCCGCTCTTGCCGATGACTTTGCCGACATCGTCGGGATGGCAGCGCAGTTCGAACACAATGGTGCGCTCGCCTTCGATTTCGGCAATGCGCAGCTCGTCGGGATGGTCCACCAGCGTCTTGACGACGTATTCAATCAGGTCTTTCACGGGATACCTCGGGGGGGGGAGAGGAGGAAAACGGAGGGGGGATGGGAGGCCGCCGCGGGCGGCCGGCCGGCCCTATTGGGCGGTGCGGCTCTTCTTGAGCAGCGCGGCGACGGTTTCGCTGGGCTGGGCGCCCTTGGCAATCCATGCCTCGGTCCTGGCGACGTCGAGCTTGTAGTTGTCGGCCTTCTTGCCGGGATCGTACCAGCCGAGCTCTTCGAGAAAACTGCCCTGGTTGGCGCTGCGGACGTCGGCGGCGATGATGCGGAAGAAGGGTTTCTTGTTGGCACCCATTCTGCGGAGACGAATCTTGACTGACATGTCGGTTCCTTTTGTTTCCTTGTGCCGCCCCGGACGCGGCCAATCCATTGCGAGTTTCCGGGTCTTGACGAATAGGCGGGGGTTTTAGCCGAAAAGCCCGCCTCGAGGCAATCTTTTTTGCATCTGTTTCATTTTCTTGGCCATCTGCCGGGCCTGGCGGAAGTTCCGCAGCAGTTCGTTGAGATCGCTGACCTCCAGCCCGGCGCCGCGGGCGATGCGCCGGCGGCGGCTGGCGTTGAGCAGGTCGGGATGGCGGCGCTCCCGCGGGGTCATGCTCAGAATCAGCGCCTCGGTCTTCTTCATCTGCCGGCCGGAGTCCCGGTCGATCCGCTGGCGCATGTCCCCGGCAATCGCGCCCGCTCCGGGGATCATCTCCAGGATATTGCCGAACGACCCCATTTTTTTGAGCTGGCGCATCTGGGAGAGAAAATCGTTGAGATCCAGGTCCTGCCGGCCGCGCAGCTTGTCCTGCAGCCGCCCGGCTTCCTCGACGTCCAGGGTTTCCTGCACCTTTTCGACCAGGCTGACGACATCGCCCATGCCGAGGATGCGCGAAGCCATGCGGTCGGGATGGAACGGCTCGAGGTCTTCGGGACGCTCGCCGGTGCCGACCCGCAGGACGGGGCAGCCGGTGACGGACACCACGGACAGGGCGGCGCCGCCGCGGGCGTCGCCGTCGAGCTTGGTCAGGATCAGGCCCGTCAGCCCGACGGCTTCGTGAAAGGCCTGGGCCACGTGGACGGACTCCTGGCCGATGGCGGCGTCGAGCACCAGCACGACGTTTTTCGGAGCGGTGGCGGCGCGCAGGGCCTTGAGTTCCTCGACGAGGTCGACATCCATCTGGAAGCGCCCGCCGGTGTCGTAGAGCACGATGTCGTAATAGTTCTCGCGGGCATGCTTGAACGCGCGGCGCCCGAGATCGGGAACGGTCTCGCCGGGCTCGGGCTTGATGATTCCGGCGCCGGTCTGCTTCGCCAGCACCTCGAGCTGCTCGACGGCGGCGGGCCGGCGGATGTCGCAGGCCGCCAGCAGAACTTTTTTGCCCTTCTGCCGCCAGAGCCGGGCGAGCTTGCCGGCGGTCGTGGTCTTGCCCGAGCCGTGCAGGCCCAGCAGCATGATCTCCGACGGCAGGGCGGACAGGTCGAAATCGCGCTGGACGCCGCCCAGCAGAGCAACCAGTTCGTCGTGGATGGCCTTGACGATCTGCTGGCCGGGGGTCACGCTGGCCAGGACTTCCGCGCCGAGGCTCTTGGCCTTGACGCGCTCGATGAAGGCCTTGGCGGTGGCATAGTGGACGTCGGCTTCGAGCAGGGCCATGCGCACCTCGCGCAGGGCGTCCTGAATGTTTTTTTCCGACAGGGTGCCGGTTCCGCGCAGCTGGCGGAACACCGATTGGAGACGGCTGGACAGGCGGTCGAACATGGGCTATTCGGCGGGCGGGGCGTCCGGGGCGACGGCGGGGCCAATCAGCCCCCGGCCGTGGCACCGCGGACAGATGACCACCTCGCGGGTGTCGGGCTGGATCGCCCGGCCCATGCCGACGCAAAATGGGCAGATGTTCTCGTCGGGGCTGAACTTGCGGACCAGACCATAGCCGACTCCCTGGCAGATGGGACACGGCACGATGGTGCCGTCCGGTCCGAGCACCTGGCCGCTCCCGCCGCAGGATTCACACAAAATCCGTTCGGTGCCGAAGTCGCCTGCGGCGGCGTCTTCCTCGAGGTGAATGCCCCGCTTGGCCAGCATCCAGCGGCTGAGTTTTTCGGCGAAACTGTTCGTGACCACGGTCTCGGCGCCGTCGCGGCGAACGCGCTGCATCCAGTTCCACTGCAGGGCGGCCCCGACCACGACCATCAGCAGGATCAGATAGCCGTAGGTCCCCTTCCCCCGCCGGGGCATGTAGGTGCGCGGGGCCATGCTGGCGCCCGTCTCGCCACGGCGAGGCGTACCCGTCCGGCGCAGTCGCACTTCAGGGCTTCCAGATTGAACAGGTTTTCCGGACACAGGATCTCCCGGACGGCCTCGGCCTGATCGTCGCCGATTTCCATCATCAACCGTCCCGACGGCACTATAACACGGGCGGCCTCCGACACAAGCCGCGAGATGACGCGCAGGCCGTCCGGTCCACCGTCCAGCGCCATCCGGGGCTCGTGGTCGCGCACGTGCGCCGGCAGACGGTCGCAGTCGCGGCTTGATACATACGGCGGATTCGACACCACCAGGTCGGCCAAGGCGTCGGGCAGCCCCGCCAGCAGATCGGTCTGGATGAACTCGACGCGGGCACCCAGCGCCTCGGCATTCTCGCGGGCCAGCGCCAGGGCGTCCGCGGAAAGATCGGTGGCGATCACCCGGGCCCGCGGCGTGCGAAGCGCCAGGGCGCAGGCGATGCAGCCCGTCCCCGTGCAGGCGTCCACCGCCACGGGCCGCCCGGGACGCGCGCGCAGCTCTTCCACGGCGCACAGCGCCAACTCTTCGGTCTCGGGCCGGGGAATCAGGGCGCGGCGATCGCAGCGGATGCGCAGCCCCAGGAAATCGGTTTCGCCAATGACGTACTGGACCGGCTCGCCGGCCGCCAGACGCGCCACGCCGTCCTTCCAGGCGCGGGCCAGGTCCGGCGCCGGTGCTTCCGCCCGGTGCCGCTCGATATCCAGCAGCCCGCAGGACAGCAGATGCGCGGCAAGCCAGCGCAGGCGCGAATCGGCTTCGTCAATCCCCCGCTCTTCCAGCGCCGCGCGGGCCGCGTCCAGCCGGCCGCCCCAGCGGTCCGTCTCCGGCGACATCAGGCCTTCTTCCCCATCTGCGCCGCCAGGCGCAGTTCGATGTCGCGGGACTGCAGCGCCTCGATCACCTCGCCGAGATTTCCTTCCATGATGTGATCCAGGGAATAGAGCGTGAGATTGATGCGGTGGTCGGTCAGGCGGTTCTGGGGAAAGTTGTAGGTGCGAATGCGCTCGCTGCGGTCGCCCGAGCCGATCTGCGTCTTGCGCTGGCTGGCCATCTTGTCGTGGTCCTGCTGGCGCTGCAGGTCAAGCAGGCGCGCCGCCAGCACCCGCATGGCTTTTTCGCGGTTGCGGTTCTGGCTGCGCTCGTCCTGGCAGGCCACCACCAGCCCCGTCGGCAGGTGGGTGAGACGGATCGCGGATTCGGTCTTGTTGACTTTCTGCCCGCCGGGCCCCGAAGCGCAAAACAGGTCCACGCGCAGGTCTTCGGGCCGGATTTCGACTTCGCTGATTTCCTCGACTTCGGGCAGGACGGCAACCGTGGCGGCGGAGGTATGGATGCGCCCCTGCGCTTCGGTCTCCGGCACGCGCTGCACGCGATGGCCGCCGCTTTCGTAGCGCAGGGTTTTGTACACATCCACGCCCTCGACCGAGAAAATGATTTCCTTGTATCCGCCGAGATCCGACGGAGACACATCCAGGGCCGAGGTCTTCCAGCCGCGGGACTCGGCAAAGCGGACATACATACGATAGAGGTCGCCGGCAAACAGCGCCGCCTCCTCCCCGCCGGTGCCCGCGCGGATTTCCAGAATGGTGTTGCGGCTGTCGTCGGGATCCGGCGGCAGCATCAGCGCCATCAGCCGGCGCTCCGCGGCCGGCAGCGCCGCCTCCAGCTCAGTCTTCTCCGCCCGGGCGATTTCCGCCATCTCCGGATCGTCCGCGCTCTCGGCCAGCAGCTCGGCGTTTTCGGCCAGCAGCCGCTGCACGCGGCGGAAACCGTCCGCGGCGGCCGTCAGGTCGCGCAGGCGCTGATGTTCGCGGACCAGCTCTTTGAACGTGCGCGGATTGGAGGCCGCGCCGGGCGCGGACATCGCCTGCTCGAGCTCTTCGGCACGGGCCGCGACTTGGTTCAAATAGACGGGATCGAGTTCCATGGGGCGCGCAGAGAATGCAAAACGGGCCGGAAGACCCCGCAGGGGGGAGCTCCGGCCCGTCGCGTTCGCCAGCTACTTGGCGGTCTTGCGGGCGTAGCGCTTGTTGAAGCGGTCCACGCGGCCTTCCGTGTCAATGAACTTGGCCTGGCCCGTGAAAAACGGGTGGCAGGCCGCGCAGGTGTTCACGCTCATGCTCTTGACCGTCGAACGGGTCTTGAGCACGTAGCCGCACGCGCAGGAAATCGTCGCTTCTTCGTATTTGGGATGGATCTCTTTTTTCATCGTTGTAGGCTTCCGTTGAATGGATCGGCCCGCAGTCCGGGACCAAAATCGCGCGAACCCTATCACCCGCCCCCCGCCTTGGCAAGGGCATTTTCCCGAATCTCGCGTCGGATTCTCCCCGCTTGGCTTATGCCCTTGGAGCGTGGTAGGTTAATGGAATCGGACCCGCCATGAATTTGCCGTCTAGTATTCGACGCCCGGGAGCTGCCGCTCTGTTGCTGCTGCTGGCCGCCGGATTGAGCATTTGGCTGTTTTCGCGCCTGCGGACGCCGCCGCCCGCCGCATCCGATCCCGGACCCACGTTGCAGGAAGCCGCCATCGCCTCCCGTACCGCGGTTCGCGCTGTGCGCCCGCATTTGTCTGCGCCTCCGACGGCGCCTTCCCCGGACGGCCCGGCCATCCGCCTGCGAACCGGCATCGTGCGGCCGGGCGTCCCGCTGGATGCCGCCTCCGCCCATGCCCGGTCGTCCGCCCGGGGCCTTCCCTGGCTGGTTCTGTTCGACGCCCCCGTCCATCCCGAATGGCGAACCGCCATCGAACAGGCCGGCGGCGTCATCCGCTCGTATCTGCCCGACCACGCGCTGCTGACGGAGGCGCCCGAGGAGGCGAGAGCGCGGATCGGACAGCTTCCCCACGTGGCGTGGACCGGCGAATACCGCCCGGAGCATAAAATCCAGCCGCTTCTCGCGGCCCTCGCCCGCGAGAAACCCGCCCTGCCCGTGCCGGTCACGCTCCAGACCTTCGCGCCCGGCGACGTGAAGGGCCTGGCCCGCGAACTGGCCGCCGCCGGAGCATCGGACATCCGCACCGCCCCCGGTCAGCGATGGGGACTTGTCCGCGCGGCCCTGCCGGCGCGGGCGGCCGCGGATCTCGCCCGCCTGCCTGAAGTCCAATGGGTCGAATACCACGAACCACCCCGACTCCTCAACGACATGGCCCGCGCGTCCGAACGATTGAACGTGGATACCGTCCGCGAGATTCACGGCCTCGACGGCGCCGGGCAGATCGTCGCCATCGCTGATACCGGCCTGGATTCGGGCGATGTCGCCACGCTGCATCCGGACTTTGGCGGGCGTCTCATCCAGGTGCTGGATATCGGACGGATGACGAACTGGAGCGATACCTACTATCACGGCACCCACGTCGCCGCCTCCGTGCTGGGCACCGGCGCGGCCTCCGGCGGCCAGTACTGCGGCGTCGCCCCCGGCGCCGGACTGGTTTTCCAGTCCATTATGGATTCCTACAATTATCTCGCCCTCCCCGACGATTTGAACGAGTTGTACCGCCCCACCTTCGACCTCGGCGCGCGCGTCCATTCCGACAGCTGGGGCAGCGCCGTCGCCGGAGACTACACCAGCGATGCCATGACCACCGATGAATTCATCTGGGATCACCCCGGCATGCTCATCACCTTCGCCGCCGGCAACGAAGGCATTGACGAAAACCGCAACGGCGTCGTGGACCCCCTGTCGCTCGATTCCCCCGCTTCCGCCAAGAATGTGCTGGCCGTCGGCGCCTCCGAAAGCGGCCGGCCGCCGGGCACCGGCGGCCGGACTTCGGCCACCTACGGACAGCTCTGGTACATCGATTACCGCGCCGATCCCATCCGCACCGACTACGTGTCCTCCAGCCCCTCCGGCGCACCGCCGGGCATGGCGGCCTATTCCTCCCGCGGTCCCGCCGCTGACGGACGCACCAAACCGGACATCGTGGCGCCCGGCACCGACATCATTTCGGCGCGGTCGCGCGCCTCTTCCGATACCGGCTGGGGCCTGCTGGCCGGCAACACCAACTACTGTTTCATGGGCGGTACCAGCATGTCCACTCCGCTGGCCGCCGGCTCCGCCCTCCTTGTCCGCCAGTACGCCACCGATATCCTCGGCCTGGACAGCCCCTCCGCCGCCCTGCTGAAGGCCGCCCTGGCCGGCGGCGCCCGCTCGCTCTCCCCCGGACAGTACGGCACCGGCGACGCCCGCGAAATTCCCCCCGCCCCAAGACCCAATTCCGTGGAAGGCTGGGGACTGATCGATGTCGGCGGCACCCTGTTTCCGACCAACGGCCTGGCGGCCGTCCTGATGGAAGGCCCCGAACCGCTCGCCACCGGCCAGCGCGTTGCCTTCCCGTTCGCCGTCACCAGCCCGGCCCCGCTCACCGCCGTCATGGCCTACAGCGACTATCCGTCCGCCCTGGCCGCCGCCGTCAATCTGGTGAACGATCTCGACCTGACCCTGACCGCCCCCGGCGGCGCGGTCCATTATCCCAACGGTCTCTCCGGTCCCGACGCCCTCAACAATCTCGAAGGCGTAGATGTGCCCGCCCCCGCCCCCGGCGTCTGGACTCTGACCGTCACCGCGACCAATGTTCCCGAAGGCCCCCAGCCGTTTGCCCTCTATCTGCGCGGCGCCGTCGTCCTGCCCGCCGCCATCGAGCACACCCCGCTGGAAACCACCTGGATCACCGATGCGCCTTATCCCGTCACGGCTGAGGTCACCTCCACCGGCGCACTGGACCCCGCCTCCGTTCTGCTCCATTGGAATACGACCGGCGACACCAACGACTTCGCCACCGTCGCCATGACCACCACCAATGGCCGCCTCTTCGAGGCCTCCATCCCCCCCCACCCGGTCGGCACCCGCGTGCACTATTATCTCTCCGCCGGGCCTGCCGAACTGCCCGCCACCCATCCCGCCGCATTCCCCGCCGAACTCCATGCCTTTGACATCACCCCGCCCATCGCCCTGGCCGTCAGCGGCCTGCCGGGGTCTTTCTTCAGCGTGGAACCGGCCTACGGCCTGCACACCCTCGCCTCGAATTCACTGGTCCGCTCCGAAGCCTTCTATCCGCCCGACGGCACCAACGGCTGGCGCACCGCCTGCGCCGGCTGGCAGGGCGCCGGCTCCGTCCCCCCCGCCGGCACCGGCAGCGTCTGCTCGTTCTCCCTGACCGGCCCGTCCATCATCACCTGGCTGTGGCAGGAACAGGCCGCCCTGACGCACGGGTCCTCGCCGACCGGTGCGCTCTCCGGCATCACCTGGCATGCCGCCGGCTCCGCCGCCTCCAGCCTCGAGGCCCCGGAACACCATGCCTCCGGCGCCGTGGAACTGTCCTTCGCCGGCTGGGAAGTGGACGGCGCGCGCTGGCCCGCCGACGGCGCGCCCTCTCCCCGCCAGATCACCGGCCTGCCCATGCCGGCTCCCCGGACCGCCATTGCCCGCTATCTGCCCTCCACCCGCGACCTCGACGGCAACGGACTCCCCGACTGGTTCGAAGAACGCTATTTCGGCGCGATCGGCCAGGACCGCTACGGCGACCCCGACGGCGACGGACACGAAAACGAGCTGGAAGCCGCCGACCACACCGATCCGCTGGACGCCGATTCCTTCCCCGTGTCCCCGGTCATCCTGCACGACCCCCTGCCGTCGCCCGCCCTCGCCCCCGCCCCCTGGCCCGTCGAGGCCGTCATCACCGACAATCACCGCGTCGCCTCTGCCACGCTCCACTGGCAGCGCAACGGCGGCCTCCTGCGCTCCGCCCCCATGACCCATGCCGCCGGCGATCTCTTCACCGCCTCCATTCCTTCTCCCGCCCGCGACGGCGACATCATCACGTATTCCCTCTCCGCATCCGACGACGCCGGCTACGCCGCCCAGTCCGCCGTCTGGACCGTCGCCGTCGCCTATGCCCGGATCGCCGTCGCGCCGGATTCTTTCGACGTCTCCCTGCCCGGCGACTCGCAAACCAATTTGTTCCTGTCCATCCAGAACACCGGCGGCCGCGATTTGGAGATTGAACTGGAACTCGCGCCGATCGGATTCGCCGACGACATGGAATCGGGCACCAACGGATGGACACGCCCCGACGGCAACCCGGACTGGCATCTCAGCTCCCAGGAATCCGCCTCGCCCGATCACGCCTGGTACTGCGGGCAGGCCATCACCCGCATCTACCGCAATTCCACCCATGCCGCGCTGGTCTCCCCGCCCATCCAGCTGGCCGCCGCCGCCCCCCGCCTCGATTTTCTTCATCGCGCCCGCTTCGAGATCGACCAGGATGATCCCTCCGGCGTCCACTACTGGGATTCCGGCGTCCTGGAAATTTCCGCCAACGGCGGGGCCACGTGGGCCCCGCTCGTGCCGGAAGGCGGTTATCCCGGCCTCATCACATCCAACCCCGCCTCTCCCTTCGCCCCGGACACCCCCTGTTTCGTGGACACCGAGGACTGGGATCCCGTCGGCGCCGACCTCTCCGCCTACGCCGGCCGGGAAGTGCAGATCCGTTTCCGCTTCGGCGCCGACGCCTATGTCGTCGCCGAAGGCTGGCGCGTGGACGATGTCGTCGTTTCGCCGCGCATGGAATACGAAGGCTGGCTTGCCATCTCCATCACCAACTGGAATATCGGTGTCGGCTTTGGGGTTGCCGTTCCCATCGATCTCGACACCACCCCGCTGCCCCCCATGGCCTCCGGCCACTATGCGCTGCTCGTCCACCACAACGACCCCGAAACGCCATCCCCCATCGTCGTGCCCGTTGCCCTCCATAACACCACCCGCCGCGTGCGCGTCACCTCCGACGGCCCGGGCGCCGCCGATCCCGCCGGCGAATTCCTGCTCGAGGCCGGCGAGCCGTTCGCCGCCGGATTCACCGCCGAGGCCGGTGCCTTCATCGCCGACCTCCGCTCCAATGCCGTTCCCCTGCCCCTGCCGCTGCCCGTCGCCACCCAGGCGTTCTCCTGGACCTCCCTCCCCGGCAACCTCGATCTCCACGCCGTCTTCGCCCCGATTCTCGACGACGGCCTGGTCCCGCCCGAATGGCTCGCCGAATTCGATCTGACCAACCGCCACTGGATGGCCGAGGCCAGCCTCGATCCGGACCGCGACGGCTATCTGACCTGGCAGGAACATGCCCTCGGCCTCAATCCCACTAATCCCGCCGATGCCCGCCTCATCGTGGATTTTGAAACCCGCCACCCCGGCACCAACGCCTGGCGCCTTGTCTGGCACGCCTATACCAACCGCTCCGCCTCCTATTCCATCCTGGCCAGCACCAACCCCGCCTGGGGCGGCTTCTCCGTCTTCACCAACCTCCCCGCGTGTGGATCACCACAAGGTCAGGCGGCAGATCGGGCTCCACTTCCACGAACCCGGCCATTGACCTTCCTCCCGATTCCGTTACGATTCTGTTTCTGCCCATGACCCGTTTACAAGCCATCTGGATCGGTGCCGCTTTGGCCGCCCAGTCCGCCACGGCCGCCCCGGAATACTGGCCCATTGATCTCGGCACCCTTGGCGGCGACCAAAGCGCCGCCCTGGGCTTGAATGATGCCGGCCAGGTCGTCGGCTGGGCCCGGAATGCCGGCGGCTCCATTGAGGCCTTCGTCTGGTCGAACGGAACCATGACCAGCCTCGGATTCCTCCCCGGAGGCACCACCAGCGTCGCCCGCGCCATCAATAACCACGGCCAGATCACGGGGGATGCGTACGTCTCACCGACCAATTACCACGGCTTTCTGTATTCCAACGGTGTCATGACGTCCATCGGCACCTGGGGCAGTGCCAAAAGCCGGCCCCGGGCCATCAATGACCGCGGCGAACTCGCCGGCTCCTCCCCCCCAACCAACTATCCGGCCATAAACAATGCGTTCTGGTGGCACAGCAACCAGTTCGTGCAAATCCAATCCACCATGGCGGCGGACCGGTCCTGCGATGCGTACGGGATCAATGAAGAAGGCATGATTTGCGGCACCATGTTTCTGTATTCTGCCAATCCCCGATGGTGGGCCTATGTCTGGAGCGATGACAACGGAAATGGCTCCAGCGAAGCGGAAGAAACCCGCTTCCTGGGTTCTCTGGCCGTTGATGATTCCGGCGGCGAATACAGCCAGGCCAACGATGTCAACAACCTCGGACAAGCCGTCGGGTGGACCGGCGTCACCAATACGGTCTTCCCCCGCCATGCCTTTCTCGTGACCTCCACGAACGGCACATGGAAGGATCCTGCCGGAACAAGCCATCCCTTCAACTCCCTGATGAGCGACCTGGGCGCGCTGGAATCCCCCGTTCAGAACTCCTACGCCAACGCCATCAATGACCGTTCCTGGATCGTCGGCACCTCCACCACCGGTTCCGGCACCAACCAGGCCTTTCTCTGGCGCGACGGCGTCATGACCAACCTCAACGACCTGATCGACGCCGGCTCGGGCTGGGTGCTCACCAACGCCGCCGCCATCAACGAGTACAACGAAATCGCCGGCAGTGGCCTCTACTACGGCCAGCCCCGCGCATTCCTGCTGCGATCGTCCTCGGGCCTCTCCGTGCTGGGCACCAACGGCGCGCCCGTCGTGGACTCCGAACCGCCCTCCCTCGCCAAAGGCACCGATTTCGGCGAGGTCCTCATCGGCCAGGCCCGGACGAACACCTTCATCCTGCGCAATCTCGGATCCTCCAACCTGCATGTCCACGGCTGGACCACCAACGGCGCCGGCGCCGCCCGTTTTGAATTCGCCGGCATCCCCTCCACCGTGGAAATCGGCGGCGCCTCCAATTTCACCGCCGTCTTCTGGCCCGCCACCGCCGGAGTCTTCCAGGCCGCCCTCTCCCTGGACACCGACTCGCCCACCCCCCTGACCAATCTGCTGTTTGCCGGCACCGGCGCCCGCCACCCCCAGACCATTGATTTTCCTCCGATAGACGATCCATGGGCCACCAATGAGCTGACCCTGTCCGCCGCCGCCAGCTCCGGCCTGGCCGTCGCCTTCGACGTCGCTTATGGACCGGCCCAGATCACCAACAACACGGACCTGACCTTCACCGGCGCGGGGGAAGTCGGCATTGCGGCCACTCAGCCCGGCGACGATTTCTACGCACCCGCCCCGCCCGTCACCAACGTCTTCAACGTCTCCAAAGTGCCCGCTGACGTCACCCTGCACGACCTCGCGCAGACCTATGACGGCACGGGGCGGGCCGCCTCCGCCACGACCGATCCCGCCGGGCTCGTCGTCGAATTCACCTACGTCGGCCTTCCTGACGCCCCCACCAACGCGGGCACCTACGCCGTCACCGGCACCGTCAACGAAGCTCTATGGGAAGGCTCCGCCACCGGCCTGCTCACTGTCGCGATGGCCGATCAGTCCATCGATTTCCCTCCCATTCCCGATCAGTGGACCACCAACTCCGTCGGCCTCGCCGCCGCCGCCGATTCCGGATTCCCTGTCGAGTTCGCCGTCGCCTCCGGCCCGGCGGAGATCGCCGATCTCACCAACCTGACCTTCACCGGCACCGGACAGGTTGCCGTCGTCGCCGCGCAACCCGGCGATGCCAACTGGAACGCGGCTCCGCCCGTCACCAATCTCTTCACCGTCTCCAAGATGCCCGCGACCGTCACCCTGCACGATCTCGCACAGACCTACGACGGCACGGCGCGGGCCGCGACAGCCACCACCGAACCCGCCGGATTGACCGTCGAACTTACCTACGACGGCCTTCCCGACGCCCCGACCAATGCCGGCACCTACGCCGTCACCGGCACCGTCGTCGAAGCCCACTGGGAAGGCGTCGCCACCGGCCTGCTCGCCGTCGCCAGGGCGGAGCAAACCATCGATTTCCCGCCCATTCCCGATCAGTGGACCACCAACTCGGTCGGCCTCGCCGCCGATGCGACATCCGGCCTGGCCGTCGAGTTCGCCGTCGAATCCGGCCCGGCCCAGATCGCCGACCTCACCAACCTGACCTTCACCGGCACGGGCGCAGTCCACATTGCGGCCGCGCAGCCCGGCGATGCCAACTGGAATCCCGCCCCGCCCGTCACCAATCTCTTCACCGTCTCCAAGATGCCCGCGACCGTCACCCTGC
>CAZHSS010000016.1:0-15292 GCA_964535205.1 uncultured Verrucomicrobiota bacterium | reverse complement strand
TACTTGATCTGCAAAACCCCATAGCATCTACCCCACCCGCCCTTTCTCGGAAATGGTAGGGCGATCCCGACTCTCCAAGAGGTCGGGACCTGCCGAGCCGGACTGGGCGCATCTGCGATGCGGTGCATGCCATGCAAAAAGGCCTTGTAGTCCTGTATGGCTGTCATCCCGAGCGGAGTCGAGGGATCTCGGCTTGGTCCCGAAGGCTGGCCATCGGGATTGTGCTCAGATATTTCGACTCCGGCGCTACGCGCCTACGCTCAATATGACCCCAAGGGTGCACCGAATCGCAGATGCGCCACTGAATCTTCCTGGTTCATGTTTTGGCTTTCACGGGGCGGGTGAGTTGTGGTTGTCTGCGGGGCGGTGCAGGCGAAAACAGGCATGGTGGAATGGGTCTGGCGGCAGATCGGGGTGGAATTGCCGCGGGATTGGGAGTGTCTGCAGTTTGCGCGGGATCCGGAGGCGGGGCGGTGCGCGTTTGCGGACCGTCACCGGTTCCGGTTTGAGCTGAATTGGCGGGCATCGGCGGGGGAGCCGGATTTCGGGCGGATGATGAAGGATTACGAGGGGGCGCTGGCGAAGGATTGGGAGGGGATCCGCAAGCTGAAGTGCCGGGGCTGGCCGGGGCTGACGGGGAAGCGCGGCGGCGAGGTGGTGTCGCGGTTTGGACGGTGGTTTGAGAAGATCGGGCTGCTGGTGGAGGTGGTGTTCATCCATCCGGAGCGGCGCGAGGAGGGGCTGGAGGCGAAGATTCTGGCGACGGTGCGGGAGGTGCCTGCGGAGGCGACGGGGCTGCAGCTGTGGCGGGCGTTCGGGATGGAGATGCGGGTGCCGCGGGAGTTTGCGCTGGGGGAGTGCGTGGTGGAGCCGGCGCGGGTGGGGATGCGGTTTGACGGGCCGAAAGGGCCGGACCGGTGGATTTTCCGGCGGTATGGGATGGTGGATTCGTGGCTGAAGGGGCCGGTGCGGGATTGGCTGGCGGCGCAGGCGGCGGATCCGGTGCGGAATGTGCGCGCGAAGCCGGGGGGGGGCGGGGTGGAGCGGATCGAGGCGGAGTGGCGTCCGAAGGGGCTGCTGCTGCGGAAGGGGGCGTATGCGGCGGCGGCCTGGCGTGAGACGGTGGACGGGCGGCTTTATCATGCCATCTGCATCACGGGGAAGAAGTTCCGTCGATTCCACCCGGCGCTGGGCGCGGACCACGCGCTGCGGGCGTGTCCGGAGTTCTTATATGTTCCGGGAGAGGGGGAAGCATGAAAGAGCGCGGGCGTACAGCGGAGTTGCCGGGGGCCTGGGAGCCGATGCTGGCGGCGGTGTTGATCCAGAACCGGGCGGCGCGGGTGGTGCGGGAGGAGGCGGACGGATCGGTGACGCTGGCGGTGCCGACGCGGAAGCCGCCGTTTATGCGCTGGGCGTTGTCGTGGCTGGTGCGGGTGCCGAAGGAGCGGCTGACTGTGCTGGATCCGATCGGGGCGGCGATCTGGAAATCGTGCGACGGGCGGCGGTCGGTGGAGGCGATTGTGGAAAAATTTGCAACGTTTTACCGATTGTCCTTCCATGAGAGCCGGGTTTCTGTTACAGGGTATGTCACAACGTTGCTGCGGCGAGGTGTGTTGGCTGTGGCGGTGGATGCCGGGAGGTAGCGCGGGCCGGTTTTTAACGGCCTGCGGCATGGAGATTTGTATCGAGTGACGATTCGTGCGGTCATCTTGGGCCTGCTGGGAGCGGCGTTTGTCTGCTCCTATACGTATTTCAACGATTGGGTGATGCGGCAGACGATGTTCGTGGGCAATTTCATGCCTATCAGCGTCTATGGGCTGCTGGTGTTGTTTCTGGCGCTGGTTTATCCGCTGTGGCGGAGGATCAAGCGGGGCGGGGGCTTCAAGCGGGCGGAGCTGGCGGTGATTCTGGTGCTGACGCTGGTGTCGTGCGCGATTCCGGGGTCGAACCTGCTGCGGTTGTTCACGCCGGCGCTGATCATGCCGCACCGCTATGAGCGGACAGAGGCGGGCTGGAAGCAGCAGGAGGTGATGAAGCTGGTGCCGGAGGGGATGCTGGTGGACATCTCCGAGGACGAGGGGACGGTGCTGGACGGCTATACGCGGGGGCTGAAGGAGGCGTCGGACAAGCTGACGCTGGGGGAAATTCCCTGGAAGGCGTGGCGGGGGCCGCTGCTGTTCTGGCTGCCGATCATTTTGAGCCTGTGGATTGCGCTGGCGAGTTTGGCGGTGGTGGTGCACCGGCAATGGGCGGACCACGAGCACCTGCCATATCCGATCGTGACGTTCACGAAGTCGCTGCTGCCGGAGGAGGACGGGAGCCCGAGCCCGGTGTTCGGCAACAATCTGTTCTGGCTGGGGCTGGCGGCGGTGCTGGGCATTCATCTGTATAACTACGCCAACCTGTGGTTCCCGAAGGTGCTGTTCGGGCAGATTCCGCTGGGGGTGGATTTCTCGTCGCTGTCGGAGCTGTCGGACACCTTCGCCAAGGGCGGGGGCAAGGCGTTGCTGGAAAAATTCACGATGTATTTCACGGTGATCGCGGTGGCGTACTTCCTGCCGAAGGAGGTGTCGCTGTCGCTGGGCATCGGGCCGTTCATCTGGATTTTCATCGCGGGGCTGTTTGCGACCTACGGGGTGGGGGTGGGCGGCTGGCAGGGGACGTGGCCGTTCGGGCTGCAGATGGACGCGATGATGATCATGGGCGCCTATTTCGGCATGCTGCTGGTGCTGCTGTTCACGGGGCGGCAGTACTACATGGCGGTGTTCCGGCGGGCGTTCGGATTTTCATCGGCGGAGCCGGTGGAAGGTTCGGCGGTGTGGGGCGCGCGGTTTTTCATGATGGGGATGGGATTTTTCACGGTGTATGCGGCGCTGCGGATGGGGCTGGACTGGCCTGTGGCGCTGCTGTTCGGGCTGGGATGCGTGGCGGTCTATCTGGTGATGGGGCGGCTGCTGGCGGAGACGGGGCTGTTTTTCATCGTGGTGACGGGCACGCCGGCGACGCTGCTGTGGGCGGTGTTCGGGGCGCGGGCGCTGGGGCCGGGGACGCTGTTCCTGATGTTCATGCTGTGCCTGATTCTGTTCTACGACACGCGTGAGGCGCTGATGCCCTATGTGGTGAATGGCCTGAAGCTGGCGGACGACTGCAAGGTGAAGGTTGGGCGCACGGCGTTTTTCGCGGTGGTGGCGCTGATGGTGGGGCTGGGCGTGGGAATCCCGACGACGCTCTACTACCAGTATGAAAAGGGTGTGGACGTGTCGCTGTGGAAGGTGGAGCAGGCCAAGCGGCCATTCAACGAGACCATCAGCATCATGCAGCGGCTGGATGCGCAGGGGCAGCTGGAAGAGGCGGGGCAGGCGACGGGCCTGGCGCGCTTCAAGGAGATGGCCCCGCATCGCAACGGGCTGATCGCGTTTGCGTCGGCGGCGGGGCTGGTGCTGGCGTTTTCGTTCATGCGCCTGCGGTTCCGGGGGTGGCCGTTGCATCCGGTGATGTTCCTGGTGTGGTCGACGTATGCGGGCGACTCGTTCGCGCAATCCTTCCTGGCGGGGTGGTTCATCAAGGTGGCCATCACGCGCTTCGGAGGGGCGGGCGTTTACCAGAAGTGCAAGCCGCTGATGTTCGGGCTGATCGCCGGGGAGATGCTCGGCGGCATGCTGCCGATGATCGTGAGCCTGATCTACTTCCTGGCCACGGGCGGCACCATTCCCAAACCCTTTTCCATCATGCCGGGCTGACGATGAAGAAGATCGACGTCCAGAACCAGCCGGTGCTGCCGCCCGGGCGCGTTTTCCAGATCGCGCTGACGGGCGTGAAGTACCGCCTGTTCCGGGCGACGGTGACGGTGGCGGTGATCGTGGTGGCGATGGCGTTTCTGATGAACATCCTGACGGAAAGCCTGATCAAGCGCGCGGTGGCCGACTCCGTGCGCGAGCAGATCCGCGACCTGCACCGGGTGGACCGCTGGATCGCGCGGCTGTCGATGGCGCGGCCGCCGGAGGAGATTCTGGGGCAGCTCGCCGACAACAACGCCGAGGCCGAGGATTTGCAGGAGATCGCCGCGATGGGCGGGCTGGATGCGGCGGCGCTGGAGGAGCTGCGGGGGCAGGCCGCCGCGGCCGTCGGCTATTTGCGGTTTTTCGCCGAGCTGGACTATGGCCGCCGCCGCGTGCTGGCGGGGCCGGACGAATCGGTGCGCATTTTCGACCGGCTGCAGGGCGAGGCCGAATGGCGGCAATTTTCCGCGAGCCTGGCCGACATGAAGACGCTGCGCTTTCCGGTGCCGCTGGAGGAGTTCCAGGCGTTCCTGGCGGGCTGGCCGGCGCTGAAGGGGAAGATTGAAGGCGTGCAGCGCGGGCAGACGGCGGCGATTGGCGCCATCCGCGCGCGGCTGGGCGGCACGCCGCTGGTGACGGCGCTGCGCGATGCCCAAGGGCCGTTCGGCGACGACCTGCGCGGCGCGGGATTCGCGCTGGCGTCGGAGGCGGCCGCCGCGCTGGCGTTCGAGGTGGCCCGGCTGGAGCATGTGCTGCGCATCGAGTCCACCATCAACAACCCCGGCGTGCGCCAGGAGGTGGCGGCCAAGCGGGACGTGCTGCCCGGCGACGTGACCATGCCGATGATCTGGACGCTGCTGCGCAGCCGCGAGCGGGCGGACTGGTTCCTGTGTGTCATGGGCGAAAACGAGATGGAGATCGGGGATTTGACGCCGGAGATGCTGGCGGAGATCGCCGACCAGCAGGCCCACCGGCGGCTGTTGGCGGTGGCCGAACGGCAGACGCTGGATTCGGGCGGAGGCCTGATGGGCATCGGCAAGCGCATGACGTGGCTGGCATTCGTCTCGATGCTGGTGTGCGCGGTGGGCATCGCCAACGCGATGCTGATGTCGGTGACGGAGCGGTTCCGCGAGATCGCCACCTTGAAGTGTCTGGGGGCGCTGGACGGGTTCATCATGACGGTGTTTCTGATCGAGGCGGGGCTGCTGGGGCTGGTGGGCGGCGTGGGCGGGGCGCTGGCGGGATTCGTGCTGGCAAGCGCACGGATGGGGTTGGCGTTCCGGGGCCTGCTGGTGCAGGCGTTTCCGTGGGGCGACGTGGTGGTGGCGGGGCTGATTTCCGTTGCGGTCGGCATGTTGCTGGCCGCGGTTTCCGCGGTGTATCCGTCGTTCCGCGCGGCGCGCCTGGCGCCGATGGAGGCCATGCGGATCGAATAATGAATGCCGCTGTGTCCAATCCCAAGCCCGCCGAGGCCGCCGCCGCGTCCGAGCGCATCATCATCCGCACGGTCGGGATGAAGAAGATCTACCGCCGCGGCGAGGAGACGACCCACGCGCTGCGCGGGGTGGACGTCGAGATTTTCACCGGCGAATTCATCACGGTGATGGGGCCGTCCGGGTCGGGCAAGAGCACGTTCTTCAACATGATCGGCGCGCTGGACAGCCCGAGCGAGGGGCGGGTGTTCATCGACGAGGTGGACGTGGCGCAGCTGACGGCGGAGGAGCTGGCGTTCCTGCGCTGCCGCAAGATCGGCTATATTTTCCAGTCGTACAATCTGATCCAGTACATGACGGCGCTGGAGAACGTGACGACGCCGATGGCGTTCGGCGGGGTGAACGCCGACGAGGCGCGCAAGCGCGGCATGGACCTGCTGGACCTGGTGGGGCTGAAGGAGCGCTGGTTCCACCGCCCGATCGAGATGTCCGGCGGCCAGCAGCAGCGCGTGGCCATTGCGCGGTCGCTCGCCAACGAGCCGAGCATCCTGCTGTGCGACGAGCCGACGGCGAACCTGGACCACCATACCGGCGACGAAATCCTGGCCATTTTGCAGAAGCTGAACAAGGAGCGCGGAGTGACGACGATCTGCGCCACGCACGACCACCGCATGATGAACATCTGCGACCGGCTGATGTGGATCCGCGACGGCGGCATCGAGCGCATCGCGCGCCGCGACGAGGTGGAAGTGGAGGTCGGCCACATTGAATAGGCTTGGATCCATTCTGCGCAGTTTGTTCCCAGGCGGTCTCCCCTGCGGGAATGGAACTCTGCCACCCACGGCGCAAGGCCGTGGGGGGGCAGGGCGGGCTGTGGATCGCGGGCCCCACCCCCTTGCGGGGTGGGGGAGCAAACTTCTGATGAAGGGCGCATTCGCGCTGTCGCTGCTCCTCTCCCTTGCAGGATACTCCCCCGCCCGTGCCGAAGAGGCGCCGCCGGCGGAAGCCCCGGCCGCCGTTTCTCCTTTCCGGGCCGATGCCGAGGCGCTGCTGCGGGCCCCGCACCGGCTGAGCGGCACGGCGGAATACGCCGAGGCGGCGCGGCACGTTGAGCGGCGCCTGCGCGAGATGGGCATCCGGGATGTCGTGGTGCAGGAATTTCCCTCGCTGCAGACCGACGTGCGCCGCTGCGAACTGGTGGTGGGGGAGCGCTCGATTCCGCTGGTGCCGGGGCGTCCCAACGCCATCCAGCCGCCGGTGTCGCCGCCGGAGGGAATCGTTGCGGAACTGGTGGACCTGGGCGACGGTTCGGATGCGCGCTTGAACGAGACGTCGGTGCGCGACCGCATCGTGGTGATGGACTACAACTCCGGCACGCAGTGGCTGAAGGCCTTTCGGCTCGGCGCGCGGGCGGTGATTTTCGTCGGCGGCGAGGAGGGCGACGCCCACCACCACCACTACGTCCGCGCGAACGCCAACCTGCCGCGCTTCTATTTCAACGGTCCGCGCGACGAACTGCCGCTCGGCGAGTCCGTGGCGATCCATTCCGAGATCACGTGGACGCGCACGACGGGCCGCAACGTGATCGCGTTCCTGCCGGGCACGGATCCGGTCTTCGAGCTGGGGCTGGAGGAAACGATCGTCATCGGCGCGAACCTCGACACGTTCGGCGAATTTCCGCGGCTGGCGCCCGGCGCGCGGGCGGCGGCCAACTGCGCGGGGCTGCTGCGGCTGGCGGAAATCTTCCGGGACAACCGGCCGCGCCGCCACATCGTACTGGCGTTCTTCGACAACCAGGCGCGGTCGCATGCCGGCGTGGTGAATTTCTACTGGGCGCTGGAGTCCAACGACCGCTACCGCGAGGCGACGCTGAAGGCCCGGACCGAGACGTGGCAGGAGGAAACCCGGTTCCTGGAGGAGATTTCCGGCATCGTGCACCGGCCCGATCCGCTGGCGCATCTCGGCGAGTCCGGCGGGCGGCGCCTTTCCGAGCGCATCCGCAACCAGGCCCGGGACATGGCGCTCGAGGTCCGCGGCGAGCTGGAAGACCTGCGCAAGGAGGCCAACCGGCTCCAGAACGATCCCGAGGCGGACGCCGGGCGATTGGTGGAAGTCGAGGCGCATATTGTCGAGCGCAAGGCCCTGTTCGACCGGTGGAACGACCTGCGCCGCGCGCTGAGCCGCGGCCGCCCGGTCGAGGCCGAGATCCAGCCGCTGCTGGAGAAGGTGATGGAGGCCGTGCGGCAGAACATCGGCCTTCGCCAGGCGGAGATGCAGGCCGAAAAGCGCATGCTGGACACTTCCGCGGAGCTGAACGAGCTGCTGGGCGCCCGCTGGATCACGCTGCACACGTCGCTGGTACTGGGCGATGCCACCAAGCGCTGGGGCGTGATCATCGGCGGCGATTCGGAGATCCGCAACCGCGACAAGGACCACCCCGGGCTGTACGGGCGGGTGCAGCAGAGCTTCCTGCGGGCGTTCAACCGCCTGGAGCAGACGGGCCGCGCGCCGGAGTTCTTCGAGCTGGCCAGCGTGGATGCCACGCTGGCGCAGCCGCGCCTGCTGTGGGCGGCCAACGGGCTGATCCACGGCGGCGAGGTGGCCGGGCGCTACGGCATCTACAACATCGTGCTGGGCACCACCCACGAAACCCTGTCGCGCGAGGGGACTCCCGGCGACACGCTGGAGCGCCTCGATCTCGACATCGTCGAGCGCAACGTCGAAGAGATCGCCCGGATCCTGGCGGCGGTGGGCGACCAGGATGCGCAGGTGGGCGACGTGGACGCGGTGGCCGACCAGCGCGGGCTTTCGCTTCGGCGGGTGATTCCGGCCGACTATTCCTACATCAACCCCCGCTTCCGCAACGACACCGCCGAAGGGGCGATGACGATGGGCCGCCACCGCGGCAGCTCGATCCCGAACCTGCCCGTGCCCGGCGCGGTGGTCATGGCCAGCATCGAAGATCCCTGGAACCGGGTATTCTGGCCGCACAGCAAGTTCCCGGCCTTCGATCCGTTCCTGCTGGCGATGACCGACCAGAACGGCGCCTACACGCTCGGCGGGCTGCCGAAGGAGGACTCGGCGAATCCCGTGGCGTTCGCCGCGCGCTTCGACGAGCGGGGCAACGTGGTGGAGGTTTCGGACATGGCGGCGCGGCAGACGCTGCGCACGCGGCTGAACATGCTGCGGGTGCGGGGCGGGCTGTACCTGATGCCGCCGCGCTTCTGGCCCGAAGCCGCGACGGTGTTCGACGCCATCGGCAACGCCAACCTTGGCGGCGACACCTCGGATCGCGGTAACGTCCGCACCGAGGACGGCGTGGTCTCATTCTTCATCGAGGAAAAGGTCACCGATGCCAAGATCTTCGGCATCAAGTCGGCCGTGGGGCTGAACAATGCCGACGGCGACCCGTCGAAGGGCGACATGCGCGAATCGCTGGGCAAGGGCTATCCGATCACGGGGAACTGGCTCGGGGTGCGGACCTCATTCCAGGGGGCGGGCGACCTGTGGCGGCTGAACGAGACGCGGCTCTCGCTGCTGCGGTCCAAGGACATCCTCAACAGCTCGATCGAAGAACTCCACGGCCGGGCGCAGGACCTGATCGCGGCGGCCGAGTCGTCCGACCGCCCGCTGCACGCGGAATCGCTGGCGGCGGCGGCGCTGCTGTCGTCGCAGCCGGTGTACGAGACGAGCCGGTCGATCATGGACGACCTGGTGGCGGCGGTGCTGATCCTGCTGGCGCTGTGCATTCCGTTCGCGTTCGCGCTGGAGCGGCTGCTGATCGGCGCGAGCATCATCTACAAGCAGGTGACGTGGTTCGCCGGGTTCTTCCTGGCCACGTTCGCGATCCTGTACCTGTCGCATCCGGCCTTCGCCGTGGCGCAGACGCCGATCATCATTTTCCTGGGCTTCACGGTCGTGGTGCTGTCGTCGCTGGTGATCTTCATCATCATGCAGAAGTTCGAGACGGAGCTGAAGGCCATGCAGGGCATGACCAACACGGTGCACCAGGCCGACATTTCGCGCTTCAACACGGTGATGGCGGCGATGGCGATGGGCATCTCGACCATGCGCCGCCGCCCGCTGCGCACGGCGCTGACGGCGATCACGATCGTCCTGCTGACGTTCACGATCCTGGTGTTCGCGTCGTTCGACACGCAGCGCGGCATCATCCGGCTGTTCGCCGCGCCGTCGCCGGGCTATACCGGCGTGCTCTACCATCCGCCCTCCTGGGGCACGATGAATCCGGACTACGTGGACCTGGTGCGCGCGCGCTGGGGGGCAGAGGCCGACATGGCCACCCGCCACTGGGTGTGCCCCGAGTTCCCGAAGGACCCCGACTTCGTCGCGGCGCTGGCCGACGGGTCCAATCCCGTGACGGTCAAGGGCATCCTGGGCGTCGATCCGGTCGAGCTGCGGCACCGCGCGGACCTGCGCGCGCTGCTGGGCATCGAGGACCCGGAGATCCTGCGCGACCACGTGTTCATGACCGACGCCGTGGCGGAACTGCTGGGGGTGAAGCCCGGCGACCGGGTCATCGTGAAGGGGATTCCGCTGACGGTGGGCCCGCTGGTGAACGCGACGCGGTTCACGGCGCTGGTGGACATGGACAACACCAGCATCATTCCGATCGACTACGCCCAGATGCAGGAGACCGGGGCGAAGAGCACGGGGGCGGCGGACGACCTGCTGACGCAGCAGGCCAACTGGGCCAACCTGCCGACGGACAGCGTGGTGGTGATGTCCGATGAAAACTGCGCGCGCGCGGGCGGCAAGGTCAGCGTGGTGCATCTCTACACGCACGACTCCGACACCGCCACGCGCATTGCGGAGGACTACGCGCGGATGATGGACCGCATGCCGATCATCGCCACGCGCCAGGACGGCGTGTACCGCCACGTGCTGGGCACGGTGGTGGCGGCGAGCGGCGTGGGGGACCTGCTGTTCCCGGTGCTGCTGGGCGCGCTGGTGATCTTCGGCACGATGCTGGGGTCCGTGGCCGACCGCGAAAAGGAAATCTACACGTTCAGCGCGCTGGGCCTGGCCCCGCGGCACGTCGCCAGCCTGTTCTTCTCCGAGGCGATGGTGTACTCGGTCCTCGGCGGCATGGGCGGCTACCTGATCGCGCAGGGCTCGATGAAGATCCTGACGCTGCTGGCGTCGTTCGGCCTCGTGCAGGTGCCCGAGATCAACTATTCCTCCACCAACGCCATCGTGACGATCCTGATCGTGATGGCGACGGTGCTGGTGTCGGCGATCTATCCGGCCATCCAGGCCTCGAAGAGCGCCAACCCCGGCCTGCTGCGCTCGTGGCGCCCGAAGCCGCCGAAGGGCGACGTCCACGAAATCGTGTTCCCGTTCACAGTGTCGGCCTACGACCTGACCGGCGTGGTCAGCTTCCTGCAGGAGCACTTCGAGCATTTCAGCGACACGGGCCTCGGGGCGTTCATGGCCCGCAACACCCGCATGGTGCGGCACGAGGACGACGCGCTTGGGCTCGAGGCCTATCTGGCGCTGGCGCCGTTCGACCTGGGCGTGACCCAGCTCTTCGAGCTGCGCAGCGCGCCCAGCGAAATCCCCGGCATCGACGAGGTCAAGATCCGGCTGACCCGCAAGTCCGGGCAGCCCGGCGACTGGGTCCGGCTGAACCAGAACCTGTTCGACGACCTGCGCACGCAGTTCCTGCTGTGGCGCTCCATCCCCAAGGAGGCCATGGAGCACTACCGCCAGCAAACCCTTGTCCGTTTGAAGAAGAGTCCGAGCCATGGCTGAGCACAAGATCGACAAAGAGCTGGAGGAATTCCGGCAGGTGATGGAGGTGCCCTCGACGTTCGAGGACGGCTTCAACTGGACGTCGCTGCTGGGGGCGATCTTCGTGGCGCTGCTGATGGTGCCCGGGGCGATCTACATGGGCCTGCTGGCCGGCGTGGACAGCATCGGGTCCGCCTCGCAATGGGTGACGGTGATCCTGTTCATCGAAGTCGCCAAGCGCGCGCAGAAGACCCTGAAGCGCGCGGAGATTTTCGTGCTGTTCTTCATGGCCGGGTCGGCGATGGGCCTGCCGTTCGGCGGGCTGCTGTGGAACCAGTTCTTCATCCGCAGCGATGCGGCGATCGCCACGGGGATCGCCGCCGACCTGCCCAAGTGGTTTGCGCCCGCGATCACGTCGCATTCCTACAACCTGCGCACGTTCTTCCATCCCGACTGGCTGCCGGTGGTGGGCATGGTGATTTTCGGGACGTTTTTCGGGCAATTGTCCAGCACCATTCTCGGGTATGGCCTGTTCCGGGTGGCGAGCGACGTGGAGAAGCTGCCGTTCCCGATGGCGCCGATCGGCGCGCAGGGCGTGATGGCGCTGGCGGAAGACGCCGACGAAAAGAACCTGAACCAGTCCGAGGCCAAGTGGCGCTGGCGGGTGTTTGCCATTGGCGGCGCGCTGGGGCTGGCGTTCGGCGCGGTGTACCTGTTGCTGCCGACACTGACGGGCGCGCTGACCGGCCAGCCGATCACGGTGTTCCCGATTCCGTTCTCGGACTTCACGCCGAAGACGGGCACCTACCTCTCGGCTGTCGCCACGGGCATCTCGTGGGACTTCGGCAACCTGATCTTCGGGATGGTGCTGCCGTTTTTCGCGATGGTCGGCGCCTTCATCGGGCTGCTCTCCACGTTCGTGATGAACCCCGTCCTGCACCAGATCGGCATCCTGAAGAGCTGGACGCCGGGCGAGAACACGATCAGCACGCTGTACCTGAACAACATCGACTTCTACTTCAGCTTCCACATCGGCATCGCGATCGCGATCGCGGTGGGCGGCCTGTGGCAGGTGTTCAAGAGCCTGCGCGCCTCCCGCAATGTCCGGCGGCAATCCGCGACGCTGCCGCGCTCCTCGGTCGCCGCCGTGCCCGAGGGGCGCGGCGACATCAAGACCTGGCTGATCATCTTCGTGTATTTCCTGGTCACGATCACCTACATCCTGGTCTCGGGTTGGCTGATCGACTGGCACCGGGGGGTGATGCTGGTGCTGCTGTTCCTGGGGTTTGTGTACACGCCGCTGATCAGCTACGTGACGGCGCGCCTCGAAGGCATGGTGGGGCAGGTGGTGGAGGTGCCGTTCATCCGGGAAGCCTCGCTGATCCTGAGCGGCTATTCCGGGGTGGCGGTGTGGTTCCTGCCGATCCCGATGGCCAACTACGGCAGCATGACGGTGTTCTACCGCCAGTGCGAGCTGACGGGCACCAAGTTCACGAGCATCTGGAAGACGCAGGTCATCCTGCTGCCGATCATCCTGGTCAGCTCGATCTTCTTCATGAACTTCATCTGGGGGCTCAACGAAGTGCCCTCGGCGGTGTATCCCTTCGCCGACATGATGTGGAAGCTGCACGCCGAAAACGCCTGCATCATGTTCTCCTCCACGCTGGGCGAGTATTCGATTTTCGAGGATGCGTTCCGGTTCATCTACATCGTCGCAGGGACCACGTTCGGCGGGCTGCTGTTCGGGGTGATGTCGCTGCTGGGCGCGCCGGTGCTGCTGACCTACGGGGTGGTGCGCGGCCTGGGCCAGACCACGCCGCACGCGGTGATTCCCCAGTTCATCGGCGCGCTGATCGGGCGCTACTATTTCAAGCGCAAGCTCGGGCTCCGCTGGCGGCAATACATCCCCGTCGTCAGCGCCGGATTCGCCTGCGGGATGGGCCTCATCACCACGGTGGGCGTGGGCATCACCTTCCTGAGCAAGGCCGCCATTCCACTACCTTTCTAGAGACCCGTCATGGCCGAAACCCTCATCGAAATCCGCGGCGTCAGCAAGATGTACGACCTGGGCCACCAGAAGGTCTACGCGCTGCGCGACATGGAGCTCGACATCCTGCGCGGGGAATATCTCTCCATCATGGGCCCGTCGGGGTCGGGGAAGAGCACGCTGTTCAACATGATCGGGGCACTCGACCGGCCCAGCACCGGCACGATCCAGGTGGCGGGCGTGGTGCTAAACACGCTGACCAGCCGCGAGCTGGCGTATTTCCGCGGCAAGCACATCGGCTACGTCTTTCAGCAGTTCAATCTGCTGGCCGCCTACAACGCGATCGACAACGTGGCGATGCCGTTGATCTTCAACGGATGGGAACAGGCCCGCGCCGAAGAGCGCTCGAAACAGATCCTGGAGCGCGTCGGCCTCGGCGAACGCATGACCCACCGGCCGGATGAGCTCTCCGGCGGCCAGCAGCAGCGCGTTGCCATCGCGCGGGCGTTGGCGAACGAACCGGCGATCGTGCTGGCCGACGAGCCCACCGGCAACCTCGACCTGCACACCGGCGAGGAAATCATCAATCTCCTCGCCGAACTGTCGCGCGAACTCGGCGTCACCGTCATTTCCGCCACGCACGACCACAAAATGCTGGCGACCTCCGACCGCATTCTCTGGATCAAGGACGGCAAGAAAGACCGTCTCGAACGCCGCGAAGACATCCACATCCGCGTCGGCACTGTGCGGTAAAGCCCGGAGGGCAACCTCCGTGTTGCCCGGGTAGAACGAAAGAAGGGCAGGACAGAGCCTGCCCCTCCGGGTTGAGGACATGAGGGTGGATTGGAGATGGCTTCACCGGAACGAAAATATCCCGCCCGAAGGATTCTGGATGACATCGGGAACAGGGCCAACCTGGTATTTGTCACCGTGTGCACCCGGAATCGAAAACCCATTCTGGCAACCCCGGATGTTCATGAGCTGTTGAGCCATCACTGGCAGGATTCCAGTCAGTGGCTGGTCGGGCGCTATGTGCTCATGCCGGATCACATTCATTTGTTTTGTGCTCCGGCGGGTCCCCATGCCGTGAATGTGCGCGATTGGGTGGCGTACTGGAAATCGCGCACGGCGGCCTGCTGGCCCCGGCGCGAAGAGACCCCGGTTTGGGAGCGTGGAGCCTGGGATCGCCAAATCCGCCAAGGGGAATCCTACAGCGCGAAATGGAATTATGTTCGAAACAATCCGGTGCGGGCAGGGCTGGTGTCCTGTGCAGAATCATGGCCTTACCAAGGAGAAGTCCATCCCTTGGTCTGGCACGAACCGTGATCGAATGGGGATCCGGAGGGGCAACCTCCGTGTTGCCCGGGAAGACGAAGAAAGGCAGAACGGAGCCTGCCCCTCCGGGTTGAGGAGATGAGGTGGGATTGGAGATGGTTCCTGGAGGGGCAACCTCTGTGTTGCCTGGGTAGAACGAAAGAAGGGCAGGCCAGAGCTTGCCCCTCCGGGTGGTGAATCGCGGGAATCAGCCGGCGCGGGACCAGTCGTGGTCGCGCTTGCGCTTGCGTTCGATTTCGGTGAGGAAGAATTTGCGCAGGCGGAGGGCGTCGGGGGTGGCCTCGACGAGTTCGTCGTCGTTGATGTATTCGAGGGCTTCTTCGAGAGACAGACGGACGGCGGGGGCGACCTGGAGCTTCCGGTCGGAGCCGGAGGCGCGCATGTTGGTGAGCTTCTTGCCCTTCTGGACGTTGACGACGAGGTCGGAGTCCTTGCAGTGTTCGCCGACGATCTGGCCTTCGTAACACCACTCGCCGGGGTCGACAAAGAAACAGCCGCGGTCCTGGAGACCGTCGATGGCGTAGGCGGCGGCCTTGCCCGCCTCCATGCTGACGAGGACGCCGTTGAGGCGCTGGGGGATGTCGTCGCGGATGGGGGCGTATTCAAGAAAGCGGTGGTGGAAGATGGCTTCGCCGCTGGTGGCGGTGATGACCTTGGTGCGCAGGCCGATGAGGCCGCGGGTGGGGATGGTGAATTCCATGACGGTGCGGCCGGCGGCGGCGTGCATGCGGGCCATGACGCCCTGGCGCTTGCCGACGTTTTCGATGACCGGCCCGGTGAATTCGTCAGGGACGTCCACCAGAAGGGTTTCGACGGGTTCGTGCCGGATGCCGTTACGGGTTTTCACGATGACGCGGGGGCGGGAGATGGTGAGTTCGTAGCCCTCGCGGCGCATGTTTTCCACCAGGACGGCGAGATGCAGGACGCCGCGGCCGCTGACTTTGAAGGAGCCTTCGCCGACCTCTTCGAAGGAGGGAAGCTCGATGGTGCTCATCAGATCCTGTTGG
>CAZHSS010000015.1:0-15385 GCA_964535205.1 uncultured Verrucomicrobiota bacterium | reverse complement strand
CGCCCCTCCCGTGAACATCCAGGCCTCGGCCCCCGCCGGGCGAGTCATCCGCCTGGACTGGGAACCCCCGCCCTCCGAGGGCGTGACTGGTTACCGCATCGAACGCGCCGGGGAATCGGACGGGGATTTTGTTGAAGTTGGCCACGTGTCCGAATCCCCCTTTGAAGAAGGCGGGACCCCCGCTTCCCCGCTGGCGGATTCCACCTCCTATTGGTATCGCCTCCGCTCGGTCAACCGCGTCGGCTCGGTGGGCGAGGCCTCCGCGCCGGTTGACATCACCACCCTGCCCCCCCCCGAACCGCCGACCGGTCTGGCCGCCATCAGCCTCGAAGTCCGCTGCATTCCGCTCTCCTGGGACGTCCATCCCGCGCCGGATATCGTTCGCTACGACATCTATCGCACAGACAGCGAAGACCGCCCCTTTTCCCGCGTGGGTTCGGTCACCGGACGCGACACCGCGTCCTGGCTGGACGGCGGCGGCGACCCCGGCAACCTCGAAGACGACCGGGCATACCGCTACTTCATCCGCGCCGTCAATTCGGTGTCCGCTGAAAGCGAAGACTCGGAAATCGCCGTGGCCGCCACCCGGCCCCCGCCGCCGCCAGTGGAAGGGCTGTCCGCCGTGACCGGCCTGCCGCGCCGGGTCGAACTGGCCTGGGAACCGTCGGCCGATGAAAAAACCGTCGCCTATGAACTCAAACGCGCCGAAGGCGATGGCCCCTTTGCCTCGATCGCCCGGGTGGATGGACGCGACACCTGCCGCCATGCGGATACCGGCGACGAAACCGGCCGCTTCATGCGATCCAGCGTGCACACCCCCCTGCACGACGGCACCGCCTATGCGTATCGCGTCCGTGCCATCAATACCGCCGGCGCCCCCTCGGTCTGGTGCGATCCCGTCGGTGCCGTCACCAAGGTCGTGCCCAATGCCCCGACCGGTCTGCGGGCCTCTCAGGGCAAAGCCCGCGTCATCGGCCTGGTTTGGAGCGCCAACCCGGAACAGGACATCGCCACATACGTGGTGGAGTGCTCACCCGCCCCGGACGGCGGCTTCGCCGAAGCCGCCCGCATCCCGTCCGGCGAAACGCGCGGTCTCAAGCAGGAAAGCCTCTCCCCGGACCTGACCCGCTACTACCGCGTCAGGGCCGTGGACGCCGACGGACTCGAAAGCGACTGGTCCGACGTGGTCGCCGGCTCCACCAAGCCCCTTCCCGACGCCCCCTCCAACCTCGAGGTGGAATGGGACGAGGAGGGCGCCCGGCTGAGCTGGACCCCGCCGCCGCAGGACGACATCGCCCGCTACCGCATCCTGAACAAGCGCTTCATGGGCCAGGACGAACTCGCCGTGACGGAAACGGCCGAATTCTTCATTCCTGAAGAATCCCTTTCCCGAAAGTTGGTGATCATGCTGACCGCCGTGGACCGGGACGGCCTTGAAAGCCCGTTCTCTCCTCCCCTGGAAATCCGCAAACCCAGAGGTGCTCATTGAAACCGACGTTGCCGGTGTTTCCCGGCCGCCCCCCGCGGACTCCGGTTCAACGGCCGGGTTGGATCTGCGGATGGATTCTTTTCAGCGTCCTGCTGGCCGCGGTGCCGGCTCCCGCCGCTCCCCCCGCCGCGCCTTCGTTCAAAACCAAGCCGCTGGATCAATGGGATGGCAAGGACTGGAAACAATACGGGGAATCCATTGCCCAGGATCCGGAGGTGCAGAAAATGCCCCCCCTGGATCGGGCCAGGTACGTGGCCGACAAAGTGGGACAACGCTACGATGCCGCCGGCATCAAACCCAACAACTGGTATTTCGGCAAAGGCCGGCAGGGTATCGGCGAAGCCCCGGGCACGTGCGGCGACCTGACCGTGAATATCAACTCCGCACTGGAAGGCGCCGGCTTCCAGACCGGCAGCATCGAGGTGGAGCAGGAAGGCCTCGGCTATTACAACCCCTTCAATGTGAACCGGAATCATGGCGCCCCCGTTGTACAGGTCGATGGCAAGGAATATGTCATGGATCTCTGGTACCACAGCGGCGCCGAAGGCCGGTTTTCCGGCTTTCGAAAAGGCGCATTCACCATGTCGCTCGACGACTGGAAATCCTTCATGAAGGAGGAAGGATACGCCGTCAGCACTTATGCGCCGCCTCCCCCTCCTCCAAAGCCACCCGCTGCCCCCGGGAAAACCGAGCCCGAAGCAAAGCCGGAATCCGTGCCGGAAACCGGTACAGCCCCTGACCGGCCGGAATCTCCGGGGAAGGAACCGGGATCGGTGCCTCCCCCCGACGGCGAGAACAGTCCGGAAACCGCCGCCGGGAAAACAACCGGAACCGAACCGCCCGCCGACAGCCAAACCGGAGAAACCGGCGAAACCCCGCAGGACGATGAAGAGGAAGGTGTGGAGGAATCCGAACCGGATGAACCGGAAACAGACGATGCCGAAAGCGAACCGGATGACCCCATCGTCCCTCCCGAAGAGCCGGACGATTCCATCACGGAGGAATCCGCTGGCGGCGGGACGGAGAGCGATGACGAAGCCTCCGGCGACGATGAGGCAGACGCAGACGGCGAAGACGATGCGGACGCGGATGACGGGGAAAACGCCGGCCCGGATGACGCCGGCGACGGAGAAGCCGGTGACGATGCAGATAAGTCCCCTCCTGAAGTTCCCCCGCCCGTTTCCGGCCCGGCGCACGATGCCGACGGCGCCCCCGGCGAAAGTACCGTCACCAAGGGCTATGTCGAAGGCAAAGACGGCGGTCGCATCACGCTCACCGAAACCCGCGACGCCGACGGCAACATCAACCGCACCACGGAAACCGAAACCGATGCGGACGGCAATGTGATCTCCAAGACCACCTATGAAGGCGGCACCGGCGAGGGTAAAACCACCCGGCCGGGCCGTGATCTGCGCGACGCGGAACCGCCGTCCGATGCCGATGTGGATGTGGACATGGCCACCGACGGATACAAGGCTGCGGATGACTTTTCCGCCCAATGGAGCGGAAACCAGCAGCAGCGCGGCGCCGACAGTTCCCTGACCATGGCCCAGAATAGCCAGATGGACGAATCGGCCAATATCGGCAACCAGCAAATCCGCGATGCGCAAATCACGAAGGATGCCGGCGGACGCGATGCCCGGAATATCCAGGACGCCGCCGCCCGCGACGCCAACAAAGCGGACCGGGATAACAGCTGGGGCAAGGCCATCGGCGATGCCGTGGAAACCGGCATCACCGAAGGCGGAAAAGCCTTCGGGCAGGCCCTCGGCCAAGGCGCCTCGGATCGGGTCGTCGGCGAAATCTTCGGCTCGGACGAAGACGATTCGGATTCCGCCGAGGGAGCCAACGCCGGCGAAAGCCAAACCGCCGGCTCCCCGTCCTCCGGTTCGTCTTCTTCGGGTTCCTCAGGACAGAAAAAACCCCCGGCTTCCAGCGCCTCCTCCGGCGGCTCCAAACCCACCGCCACCGCTTCTTCCGGGTCCGGCTCGTCCGGCGCAGGCACCGCTTCCTCCGGACTGCCCACGCCCGATCCCTCCGACCCCATCGGCGTCACCGGCAGCACCCGGAACCCCGACGGCACCATCACCATCACCTATGGCTGCGGCTACACCTGGACCGGCAAGCCCCCCGGACCCGCCCGGTGCCCGATCTGCGACCGCGAAACCGTCTCCACGGCCACCAACACCACTCCGGCATCCCCCCCGACGCCGACCTCCACGTCTGCAACTCCAGCCACCAGTACCACGCCCCCTGCCTCTTCCACGCCCCCTGGCGCCTGGTGGCTGGTCTGCGGACGTTGCAAGCACTACCCTTGCGGCAAGCAGCCACCCGGCCCCGGCGATGACGTGCTCTACTGGATCGTCTGTCCCAAATGCGGGTGGAGAATCGGCATGTCGAGCGCCGGACAATGAATAACTCCCCCTTGAATCCCGCTCGGCAACAAGAGTCCGCTTCGAATGTCCTTTGGAACGTCCGGGAGAGGTCCGCATGAACCGACATCTCACGCATCCCAACCGAATCATCAGGTCAAGCCTGGCGGCCGGCGCGATCTGCCTGCTGGCCCTGCCTCTTGGCGCCGGAGCCGGCGTCATGGACGCCATCGGCGACGGATTCAATTATGTGGCCGGCGGGATCAAGCAAAAGGTCAACGACGCCGGCACGTACATCACCGACTCGGCGGCCGGAAAGTTCGTCAATCCCGCCGAGCGGAACAAGCGCGACCGGGAACGCATCCTGAGTGTCCTCTCCTACCAGGGTGCCATCTCCTTTGATGAAACCGGCAAACCGCGCGTCAAGGATCAGCGCAAGCTGGACCAGTACTATCGTTCCCTCCAGGACAACAAGGCTCTGAACAAGGTCTACGGCTTCAGCCCTGATGACGACCCCCGGGGCGAAAAATCCGGCCAGTTCTGGCGGAACTTTCTCGATGGAAAGGACCATACCCGCGGAGACACGCCGGCGGTCATGGACCCGTTCGAAAACAACAGCCGGGGCCTGGCCACCAAGATGCACTCCCAGCTGTCCACCGCCACGGATGAAGCGTCTAGCGATTATAACATCACCGCCGGCGAACTGAAGGTCCGCGGCATCGATATTCTGGAGAAAGACCTCCGCCAAGGCGTCGCCGCCGGCGCCGACACGTACATCAAGGCGCTCGACGCCCTTACCGGCGGCACCTCCACCAAGGCCGTCGAATGGATGGAGGAAGCCGCGAAACAGGCCAAGGCCGTTTCCGATGATCCCTCCGGCGCCGCCCGGGATTTTGTCCAGGGACAGATTGAAGGCCAGCTCAAGGACAAGATCGGCGAGTATAAAAGCGACATGCTCGGCCAGGCCGATGAAGCCCTGAAAAAGGCCCTGGGCCAGGACCGCTACGACGAGTTGATGGACAAATACGAAAAATACGGCGAAGGCCAGGAACGCCTGCAGAAGATTTTCGAAGACCTGGCCCGGGTGACCGGCGATAAACGCCTCGCCGACGCCGCCAAAAAAATCGAGGAGTTCTCCCCCGACGCCATCGCCGGCGATCTGTCCAAAAAATATCTCCCGAAAATCCTCCAGGAAGACGAAGACGGCGACGAAGAGGAAGCGGAGGAGGCGGATACCAAGGTGACCGACCCGGCCGATCCGGAGGGCAAAACCGAACCGGAGCCGGAGGAGAAGGACGGCCAGGAAACCGAACCGGAACCGGAATCCGAATCGGATGAGCCCGTTGAGGAATCGCCAGAAAGCCCCCAGGAGCCGGCCGACGATGAGCCGGAGGCCGGCGAGGCCCTGGAACCCCAGCCGGAAACGGAGGAAGACGCCGCCGAGGAACCGGAAGCAGCCGAAGAGCCTGAATTCACGGATGAGCAGGAGGAGGCGGATACCGCGGATGACGATGGGACGGATTCCCGCAGCGGCGGGGCAGAAACCGCCACGGATGAACCCGACGTCACCGATGATAACACCGAAGACGAACCGGATGACACCCCGGAATCAGACGATTCTTCGGAGCCGGACGAATCCGATGCCTCGACGGCAGACGCTTCTCCGGACGAGTCCACGGTCAGCAAAGGCTATGTCGAGGGCAAGGACGGCAGCCGCATCACCCTTACCGAAACCCGCGACGCCGACGGCAACATCACCCGCGCCACGGAAACCGAAACCGACGCCAACGGCAACGTCATCTCGCAGACCACGTATGAAGGCGGCACCGGCGAGGGCAAAACCACCCGGCCGGGAAATAACTTGCGGGATTCAGAACCGCCGTCCGATGCCGATGTGGATGTCGACATGGCCACCGACGGATACAGGACGGCGGACGACTTCTCCTCCCAATGGACAGGCAACCAGGAACAGCGCGGCGCCGACAGCTCCCTGACCATGGCCCAGAATACCCAGATGGAGGAATCCGCCAATATCGGCAACCAGCAGATCCGCGATGCCAAAATCACGAAGGATGCCGGCGGACGCGATGCCCGCAATATCCAGGACGCCTCCGCCCGCGACGCCAACAAGGCCGACCGGGAAACCAGCTGGGGCAAGGCCATCGGCGATGCCGTGGAATCCGGCATCACCGAAGGCGGAAAGGCCTTTGGCCAGGCCATGGGTCAGGGGGCCGCCGATCGGGTCGTTGGCGAAATCTTCGGCTCGGACGAAGACGATTCCGATTCCTCCTCCAGCGGCGGCGCAAGCGCCCCCCCCGCGCAATCCGCCAGCGCGGCGGCCCCGGCCTCCGGATCGTCCGGTTCCACCGGCAAAAAACCTTCCCCTCAGACCAAACCCTCCAGTTCGCCCAAGCCCTCCGGCGAATCCGGCAGCGCCGCTTCGGCCCCCAGTTCGGGCAGTGCCTCGTCCTCTGCCCCCAAACCGGAAACAACCGGCAGTTCATCGACTCCCCTGATCGGCCACTGTCCCCTCTGCGGACGGACCGATCTTGTGGAGCACGTCTATGATACCGGCAACATGACCGTTCATGACTGGCGCTGTCCGGTATGCAATGTTACCGGGCGCCCCGGACCGCCGCCTCCCGGACTGGGTTCCGGTTCCGCGGCCAGTTCCACCGCCTCCACCCCTGCGGCATCGTCCTCCACGGCCACGGCCCCAACAACGAGCGCCACCACGGCACAGCCCCCTCCGCCGGCTCCTAAGAAAACCCGTTCCGGATGCCCTGTCTGCAAAGCACCCGTCACGTATCAGAACGATCACTATCTGTATGGACGGGTCTATAAATGCGCCAACGGCCATTTCGTCAAAGGTCGAGATCTGGTCACCGTGGAAATCGAATGAAGCTGACCATGAAAACAGTCTTGTTGATTCCCTTTCTGATCGGTCTGCTCGCCATCGGCGCGGGTCCGGCCTCCGGACAGGCCGCCAGCCCGGTGGACAGCGTCTTTCCCGACGCCGACACCACCCCGTCCCGTCCGGCCGACATCCCGGAATCAGCGTCCACGCCGACACCCGTGGTCACCGAAGCCGAATGGAAGGCCCTTCTGCAACGCCTGGACACCCTGGAAGCCCGCCTGGGGCCGGCCACCCGCCCGCCCTCCATCGCCTACAACATCGAACGGCGCATCGCCGACCTGGAGCGGCGGGTGCAGCAGCTGGAGCAGTCCGTCACCCGTCTTCAGACGCTGGATTCCCGCGTCCGAAAACTGGAAATGAAATAGGAGACCCGCATGAAATTCCGCTTCTTGCTCTCTTTCCCCCTTCTGGCCCTGCTGGCGGGCTGCGCCGCGCCCGGCGGCTCCACCTCCGGCGGTGCCGGCACCGGCGAACCCAATGTCTATGTCGCCCGGGAGTCCCGGGACATCGCCAAAGTCGGCATCCTCCCCTTCAAGGCCGCCACCACCCTAATCGGCGGCTCCGTGTCGGACCAGTTCGTCACCGAAATGATGAAGCTGACCCGCTACGAGCTGGTGGAACGCGCACAGATGTCCGGCGTGCTGGGCGAAACCGAAGTCGCCCTCTCCGGCCTGACCGCCGGCCAGGCCGCCCAGCTCGGCCAGATGGCCGGCGCGCAGGCTATCATCATCGGCACGGTCTCGGAATATGAAACCGTCGCGCTGGGCGGCCGCTCGTACCCCGTCGTCGGCATCACGATCCGCCTGATCGATTGCAACACCGGCAAGATCCTGTGGAGCGTGGATCACGCCGCCCGGGGAGGACGGAGCGATACCCTCGCCCAGCATTCCCGGAAGGTCGTCCATGACATGGCTGTCGCCCTGAACCGTCACCTGCGTTGAAAGGAATCCCTATCATGAAAATTCGTTCCATCGTTTTACTCCCCCTTCTCCTCCTGCTGGCCGGTTGCGTCACCCCGACCGGCCCCGCTCAAGTGCCGGCCGCTTCCCGCCCGGCCCCCGCCCCGCGGCAAGCAGTCCGCAAACAACCCGTCGCCCCGTCTTTCCTGCCGCGGGTCATGGTAATCATGGATGAGAAAAGCCTCGGCACGATCGCCACCGCCGAGGTCGAAGCCATGGCCATCAAAAAGCTGATCGCCCTGAATGTGCCCGTGGTGGATCAGGACATGGTGCGCGCCAACATCGCCCGCAGCCAGCAGATGCTGGTTGCCGCCGGCGACAACCGCGGCGCCGCCGCCCTCGGCACGCAGTTCGGCGCCGATGTCGTCCTCATCGGCGAAGCCGTGGCCAAACCCTCCGCCCGGCGCATCTCCGACACCAACCTGCGCTCCTACCAGGCCGTCGCCACCCTGCGCGCCGTGCGTACCGATAATTCCGCCACCCTGGCCGCCGCCTCCGAAGATGTCACGGTGGTCGGCCTGGAGGATGTCAGCGGCAGCGCCAAGGCCCTGCGCGGCGCCGGCGAAAAGGCCCTGGATTCCCTGCTTCCCGACATGCTGTCCAAATGGACGCCCGGCGGCGATCCGGGCGCCGGCGCATTCGCCCACCGCGTGGAACTGACCGTGGGCGGCGTGGACCAGCTGTGGAAGCTCAAGGCGCTGCGTGACTCCCTGCGGGGGCGCGCGTCCGATGTGCGCAGCGTCGCCCAGCGCAGCTATACCGCCGGCGTGGCGGAATTCAGCATGGAATCCACCCTGCCCCCCGAAGAACTCGCCGAAGAACTCGTGCTGTCCCCGCCGGATGGCTTGAAATTGCAGGTCCTGGATGTCGGCGGCGGCCGCATCCAGGCGCGCGCCGTTTCCCCTTGAATTCCAACCCGGGAGAATCCGCCATGAAATCCATTCTTTTTCTGCTGGTCGCGATGGCCGCCGCTTCCCCCGCCGCCGCCCGGCCCGAAACCGACGCCGGCATTCTGCTGAACGCCTATACCCGCTTTTCGCTGGCCCGTGAAGTCCAGTCCCAGGCCCTCCAGATGGCTCGGCCGTTTCCCCAGGATGCCGCCGGGCAGATTCGGGAACAGGCCGATGCCTGGATGGCGTCCGAAACCCGCCAGCTCCGCGCCGATCTCGATGACCATTTCGGCACCGGCGCCAAAGAGGCGTTTGCCGCTTTCGTCGCGGACTACACCACCGCCGAAAGCCAAAACGACCTGCACTACCTCGGCCAACTGGCGACCGATGCCCGCCTGGGCGATACGCCCCTGGAGTTTTCCGCCATGCGCCGCCTCGTGATGGATCAGTGGTTGACCGAACCCTTCCAAAACGGCAGCCGCCTTCTAGGCGAAATCCAAACCTGGAGCGACCTTCTGGGCGGCAATTCTCCGCCCCCCGCCCTGGCCGCATGGCTCGCGCGCGATCAAGCTCCCGCCCCGCCGGCCCCGGCAGCCCCGCCGGCCCCGGCCCGCCCCGTCAATCCGCTGGCGGTCGCGGAAGCCCCCCTCCCCGATTTCACCGCCATGCCCGAAGGCACCGCCGTGAACCCCATGGAGGCCTTTGCCCAGAGCCGCCAGGACAAGCGCGAACGCGCCCTGCAAGACGCCCAGGCCGGCATGCAGCAGATGGCCATGGAACGCCAGGCCGCCGAACAGGAATACGCCTCACGAAAAACAGCGGAAGCCCAGGCGGATGCCGAAGCCATGCGCGCCCAGGCCCAGAAACTGGCCGCCGTGGAACAGGAGGCCATTGATCAACGCGCCAACAGCTGGATGGGGCGGTTGAAGAACATCGTCAGCGCCACCGTCGGCGCCGCCACGGGCGCGTTCACGGGCGGCATCGGCGCCGAAGCCGGACGCCAGGCCGCCGACGCCTTGTTCAACAACTGATCCCCCCGTCAGTCGAAATAGATCCGGATGTCATATTCCCGATAGTCGCTGGACCAGGACCGCACTTCCATCACGGTGCGCCGGCCTTCCAGAATATCCACGTCCCCCGCCCAGGAACGATCGGTATCGCTGCCGTCCAGCGCAATCCGATAGATCCCCGGCGCCAGATCGTAATACCGGTGCTCGCCCGAGCTGACATTTTCCACCCGCTCCCCATCCAGATAGACCCGAACCCGGGTCCCCGTGAAGTTATCCACCACCAGCAACCCCATGCCGTCGGCCGGATCCCGGCTGTAGTCGTCATCGTCGCATCCCCCTGCCAGCCCCGCCGCCAGCAATACACCCACCAACAGTCCCGCCGCCATCCAACCCCGTCCGCCTGCCTTCTTCATGATGCGCCTCCACTGGCTTGATCCTCTATCATGCTACCCCCTTCTTCGCCCTTCGCCAAATCCAATCCAATCGCCCCCCGTCGTCCCGTTTTCCCGGACCATTGACCTGGCCGGCCCGGGTCCCCATCGTGTGATTCGATCCATTCGCAGCCGGCTCGGCCTCTCAGGCGTTAACCGGCTCCCGTAAAGCGGCCGCGATTTGCCGGGCCACGTCATGCCCGCGCGCGGCGGCCCATACCACCAGCGAAGGCCCGGTCACCATGTCGCCGGCCGACCAGATCCGGTCCAGCCCTGCGGCATCCGGCGCATCCTTCCCGGGGCCGGTGAACCCCATCGCCAGCAGCACCATGTCGGCTTTCCGGAAGAATTCGGTGCCCGGCTTCGCCACCGGCTTGCGCCCCTGCCATTCCACCTGAACACAGCGCAGCCCGTACACCCGCCCGGATTCGTCGCCCTCGAACGACAGCGTGTTCGTGGAAAACAGCCGCTCGCAGCCTTCCTGGTGGCTGCTCGACGACCGGTAGATCCGCGGCCAGTCCGGCCAGGGATTGTCGTCCGCCCGCCCCTCCGGCGGCCGGGGCAGGATTTCGATCTGGGTGACGCTCTTCGCCCCGTGCCGCACGGACGTGCCAACGCAGTCGCTGCCCGTGTCACCGCCCCCGATGACCACCACGTCACGGCCCCGGGCCGACCAGTCGGCACCGATTCCGCTCCGTTCCCCGCTGACCGCCTGGTTCTGGCGGATCAGGAAATCCAGCGCAAAGTGAACGCCCTTCAACTCGCGGCCGGGCACGGGCAGGTCCCGCGGTTCGCGTGCGCCACACGCCAGCAGCACGCCGTCGTGCTTGCGCCGGAGATAATCCAGCGCCACATCCCGCCCAACCTGCACGCCGCATTCAAACCGCACGCCCTCCCGCCGGAACAGCTCGATCCGCCGCTCGACCATCCATTTTTCGAGCTTGAAGTCGGGAATCCCGTAGCGCAACAGCCCGCCCGCGTGTTTCGCGCTCTCGTACACCGTCACATCGAAGCCCCACCGGTTCAGGTCCGACGCCGCGGCCAGCCCCGTCGGCCCGCTGCCGACCACCCCCACGGACAGCCCGTTGCGCGGCGCGACCGGCCGCGGCACCATGCGTCCCTCCTCGAACGCCCGGTCGCCGATTTCCCGCTCGATCTGGCGGATCGCCACCGCGTCGCTGTCCTTGGCGTTACAGCACGCCCCTTCGCACAGCGCCGGACAGATCCGCCCCGTGATTTCGGGATACGGACACGTCGTCAGCACCAGCTGCAACGCATCCTCCCAGCGGCCTTCCAGCGCCGCCGCATTCATTTCGGGAATTGGATTCTTCAGCGGACAGCCCGCCCCGTAGCAGAACGGAATGCCGCAGTCCATACAGCGCGCGGCCTGCCGCGCCAGTTCTTCGGGCGTCAAATGACCCTCGACCTCGCGCCAGTCGTGCACCCGCTCTTCGACGGGGCGGTAGCCGGGGTCCACCCGCGGCAGATCCAGAAACGACCGGTAATGGGGAATGGGATTCATCTTCCTACTCCTTTGCCTTTTCTTCGCGCTTCGTCGCCGCGTCATCGCGGCTCATCTGGCCCAGCGCCAGCCGGTATTCCATCGGCAGCACCTTGATGAACAGATCCTTCCAGCGGGCCCAGTCGCGGAGAATCTCCCGCGCCCGCGGGCTGCCGGTCCACCGGACGTGCCGTTCGATCATGCCGTGCAGCTCTTCTTCGTCGTCGGGGGCCAGCATTTCCAGATCCACCATGCCGAGGTTGCAACGCGCGTCGAACAGCCCGGTTTCATCGAGCACATAGGCGATGCCCCCGCTCATCCCCGCGGCGAAATTCACGCCCGTGGGGCCGAGAATCGCCACGCGCCCGCCCGTCATGTATTCGCAGCCGTGGTCGCCCACGCCCTCCACCACCGCCCAGGCGCCGCTGTTGCGCACCGCGAACCGCTCCCCGACGCAGCCGTTCAGATAGGCCTCGCCGCTGGTCGCGCCGTACAGCAGCACGTTGCCGGCAATCACGTTGGCCGCGGGATCATAGCCGGCGCCGGGCGCCGGGGTCGCGATGATCCGCCCGCCGCTGAGCCCCTTGCCGAGATAATCGTTGGCCTCGCCGCGCAGGATCAGGGTCAGCCCCTTCGCGGCAAAGGCCCCGAAGCTCTGCCCCGCCGACCCCGTGAATTCCAGAACCACCTGATCGTCCGCCAGCCCCTTCTGTCCGTGCCGCCGGGCAATCCGGCTCGAAATCAGCGTCCCGGTCGCGCGGTCCGTGTTGCGGATCTCCCGCTGCAGCCGGACCGGTTTGCCTCCCGCCAGCGCGCCGTCCAGTTCGGGCAGCAGGGCATAGTCCAACGCGCCGCGGATGGGCGGCTCCGGCGCCGCCGCAAACCGGCAGTCCTCCGGCGCCGCTTCCACCCGGTGGAACACCGCGCTGAAATCCAGCCCCTTGGCTTTCCAGAACGTCACCGCGCGGTTGACATCCAGCAGATCCGAGCGCCCGACCAGGTCCTCGAATTTCCGGAAGCCCAGTTCGGCCATCCATTCGCGCACTTCGCGGGCAATGAACCGGAAAAACCGGATGACGTATTCCGGCCGGCCCGCGTATCGCTTGCGCAGCTCGGGATCCTGCGTCGCCACGCCGAACGGGCACCCGTTGGTGTGGCACTTGCGCATCATCATGCACCCGCACACCACCAGCGGCGCCGTCGCGAACCCGAATTCCTCCGCGCCCAGCAGGGCGCCCACCACCACGTCGCGGCCGGTCTTGAGCTGCCCGTCGGTCTGCAGCCGGATCCGGCTGCGCAGCTTGTTCAGCACCAGCGTCTGCTGCGTCTCCGCCAGCCCCAGCTCCCACGGGGCGCCCGCGTGCTTGATGCTCGACAGCGGCGACGCCCCCGTGCCCCCGTCGTAGCCGCTGATCAGCACCCGGTCCGCCCGCGCCTTGGCCACGCCCGCCGCCACCGTCCCCACCCCCAGCTCCGACACCAGCTTCACGCTGATCTCCGCCTCGTCGTTCGCACACCGCAGGTCGTAGATCAGCTGCGCGATGTCCTCGATCGAATAGATGTCGTGATGCGGCGGCGGCGAGATCAGGGTCACGCCCGGCGTGGAGTGCCGCACCCGGGCGATGTCGGCCGTCACCTTGTGGCCGGGCAGCTGCCCCCCCTCGCCGGGCTTCGCCCCCTGCGCGATCTTGATCTGCAGCTCCTGCGCATGGTTCAGGTAGTCCGTCGTCACGCCGAAGCGCCCGCTGGCGATCTGCTTGATCGCGCTGCAGCGGTTTTCGCCGTCCGGCCCGATGACAAACCGAGCCGGATCCTCGCCGCCCTCGCCGCTGTTGCTGCGCCCGCCGATGCGGTTCATGGCGACCGCCAGCGTCTCGTGTACTTCCTTGCCCAGCGAACCGAAGCTCATCGCCCCCGTCATGAATCGGCGCAAGATGGCATCTTCCGGTTCGACCTCTTCGAGCGGCACCGGCGGACCGGCGGGCCGGATCGTGAACAGCCCGCGCAGCGTGCTCTGCCGCTCGGCCTGGTCGTTGATCATCGCGGCGTACCTCCTGTACAGTTCCCAGTCGCCCGTCCGGGTGGCCTGCTGCAGGGCGCTGATGCTCTGCGCCGTCCACAGATGGCGCTCGCCGTCCGCCCGCCACGCGTACTGCCCGCCCGCCGGCAGCGGAGACTCATCCGCCGTCTGCCGCGCGTCCGCATGCCGCGCCAGCGCCTCGCGCGCGATCTCGTCGAGCCCCGCGCCTCCCACCCGCGACACCGTCCCCGTGAAATACCGGTCCAGCACCGCCTGCGACAGCCCCACCGCCTCGAACACCTGCCCGTTGCGGTAGCTGCGCAGCGTCGAAATGCCCATCTTGGACATGATCTTCATCAGCCCCTTGTTCAGCGCCTGGATGTAGTTGCCCAGCGCCTTGGGCTCGTTGGTCCGCACGCTCAGCGCATCCGTCCGGACCAGCTCCGACAGCGTGGCAAAGGCCAGGTATGGATTGATCGCCGCGGCGCCGAACCCCAGCAGCAGCGCCATGTGCATCACCTCGCGGGCCTCGCCGGTCTCAATCAGCAGTCCCGTGCCCGTCCGGAATCCCGTTTCGCGCAGCGACTGGTTCACGGCCGCCGTCGCCAGCAGCGCCGGAATCGGCGCGAGACTGTCCGGCAGGTTCCGGTCGCTCAGCACAATCAGGTTGGCGCCTCCGCGGACCTCCTCCAGCACCCGCTCGCACAGGTCGGCCAGCGCGCGCTCCAGCTCCCCGCCCGGCCGTTCCGCCCCCGCGTCAAAACCCATGGGCACGGTCGCCGTTCGGAAGCCTTCCCGGTTCAGGTGGCGGATCCGCGCCAGGTCGGCATTGGACAGAATCGGATGCTGCAGCTTCACCAGCCGCGCCTGCGCCGGGCTTTCGCCCAGAATGTCCGGACTGTGCCCCAGGAACGTCATCAGCGACATCACCAGCTCCTCGCGGATCGGGTCAATCGGCGGATTGGTGATCTGCGCGAAGAGCTGCTTGAAATACCAGTAGAACAGCTGCGGCTTCTCGCTCAGCACCGCCAGCGGCTGGTCGCTGCCCATCGAGCCGACCGGCTCCGCCCCTTTCGTCGCCATGGCGTCCAGGAGGATGCGGATGTCTTCCCGCGTGTAGCCGAACCGCCGCTGCTGCGGCGCCAGCGGGGCCGCCGGCGCCTCCCCGGCATGGATCGCCCCGTAAAAGCCGTGGATCGCGATGTGGTTCTCCTCGACCCACCGGCGGTACGGCCGCCGCCGCGCCAGATGCATCTTGATCTCCGCATCCTTCATCAGCCGCCCCGTGGCCAGATCCGCCAGCAGCATCGTGCCGGGACGCAGCGATCCCTTTTCGGCGATGTCTTCCACGGGAATGTCCAGCACGCCCGCCTCCGATGCCAGCACCATGAACCCGTCCTTCGTGCGGGTGTAGCGCAGCGGCCGCAGCCCGTTGCGGTCCAGCAGCGCGCCGACCAGCCGCCCGTCGGTGAACGCCACCGCCGCCGGCCCGTCCCACGGCTCCATCAGCCCGGCATGGAACTCGAAGAACCCCCGCAGATCCGGCCCCATCGGATATTTCGCCCCCCACGCCTGCGGAACCAGCATCAGCATGGCGTGATGGATGTCGCGCCCGCCCAGCGCCAGCAGTTCGAGCAGGTTGTCCAGGTTGGCGCTGTCGCTGCCGAACGCCTCCAGCACCGGCGTCATCCTGGAAAAATCGTCGCCGAACACGCCGGGATCCATCCGGGGCTCGCGCGCCGCCATGGCGTTGCGGTTGCCGCGCAGGGTGTTGATTTCGCCGTTGTGCGCCAGCA